>SLFV01000513.1 GCA_007124075.1 Roseimaritima sp. | reverse complement strand
TCAACGCAACGGCGCGCTACGAAGCGTCAGGAGCGGTAATTCTGGCGGGCAGTTAAGCCGCAGTAAGTGCAGGCCGCTCAGCCCGCGCGAAACATGCATCGTCGTGGGAGCGAGGAAGAATTCGCCCGATGCAAAGCGGCTGCCGTGCCGACTGGGCGATAGGATCGGTCCGGCAAGTGGCAGACGGCCCTGGCCGCCGTGGGTGTGCCCCGCCAGCAACAGCGGAATGCTTTGTCGCCGCGCCCAATCGATGCAGTCGGGGGAATGACACAAAGCGATGTCCAGGACGCTTGTTGATCTCGGATTGTGATCGCTAGGGGCGGCGAACCAAGGCGATTCGTTTCCGACCCAGTCGATCACTCCGTCCGCAGCGGAATAACTGACCCAGCGGCCCCCAACGTCTTGCCAGCCGATTTGCTGCATCGTCTGGCGAATATCCTGCGGACATCGGACGCGCTTATCATGGTTGCCCAAAATGAAGTACTTCCCCAGTCGTGCCGTTGCCTCGGCAAAGCAGCGTGGCAGCCACTCGATGCAGAGATCGTCGTCTACGATATCCCCGGTAATGACCATGAAATCGGGATGCCAATGATTGGCTTGCTGGACCGCGTACGAAAAAAAATCAGGAGAAATGTGCCCGGTTAAATGGATGTCCGATAGATGCGCAATCCGCAGGCCATCGAATTGTGAGGGAAGCCCCGGTACAAGCAAATCCTTTTCAACAATCTCCAGTTCAAAGATTTGATTACAAGGCACGCGGCTCAGGATACGGCATTTGCGCGATAATGCCGGTGATTGAGGCAGTTGCTGGTCAACCGATAACCGCCGCCGTTGAAATTGACACGGGGCCTGGCGGAAACCGAGAATCGGACGCGTCACCAACCAGGGCAATCCCGGATAAAGCCAGGTGCCCCAGCAAACCATCGCGTACAGCCGCAGCCCCCACGGCAAGGAGGACCAGTCAGTACGCCGCGATAAAACCTCCACCACAGGGCGGAAGTAAAAGAACAACAGCAGCACGGGGATCGTACAGCAACTGATCAACAGCAACCACTCGGTACGCTTGATCATTCGTCGCGAAAGCCCGGTTGCGTTCAGGCGGTTGTACAGGGCCACGTGCAAGCCGCCGTGACCGACTAGGGCCATCCCAACCAGTAACCAGGAAAGACAGATCGTCATGGCATGACTAGTCATCACGCTGTCCCACTTCGGACAACTCTTTGGGACGTTGTAACGCCACGCATTGCAGGGCAGTTTGCCAACGCAGTTCGTGCCAATGCGATAACCGCAATTCGAAGATTGCCGCCGTTGCAGTGGGAATCCGAAGGGGACTGCCAAACCAGCGGGATATCAATTCCTCCAGCCCCGGATTATGGGCCACTAACATAACGGTTTGATGATCCAATGCATCGCTTCCCACGACCCGCAAAATCGTATCGGCCGCGGCCAAATACAGGTCGCGACAATAAAGCTCGGTCGCTTCGTACTGCCATTGTTCCTGCATCAGCGAAACCGTCTCGCGGACACGCATTGCGGTGGAGCCCAAGATGATATCGGGGACAGCCCCGTTGCTTGACAGCCACTGGGCCATCCGTGGGGCCGCCTTACGCCCACGTCTGTTCAAGGGGCGATCGTGATCCGCAATCGCTGGATCGTCCCAGTCGCTCTTGGCATGTCGCATCAGAATCAGCCGTCTGGTCAATAAATCATTCATGGCGGATAATAGTAGCAGCTTCGGATTTATTTACACAGCGAGTATCAGTCAATGCAAACTGCCAATCAATCGGACAAACATGGACGCCATGTTCTCGCCTCTGGACCGCTGCATGTCTGGCTCCTAGCGGGTGTCTTTGTCGGTACGGTGGGCGGTGAGGATTGGCCACAATGGATGGGTCCCAACCGCGATGGGGTATATGCCGAAACCGGAATCGTTGACACTATTCCTGACAAAGGCCTGCCTGTCTTGTGGCGTCAGCCTATCGCCGCAGGGTACGCGGGTCCAGCGGTCGCCAATCAGCGAGTGTTTGTCACCGATTATTTGTTGACATCCGGTGAACCGTTTAACGATCCAGGTCGTCGCGCGACGTTGGAAGGGGAGGAGCGGATTCAGTGTTTCGACGCTGCCAACGGGAAATTGATTTGGTCGCGGCAGTATCCGTGTCCGTACAGTATTTCCTACCCCAGTGGTCCGCGATGTACCCCGACGGTTGACGAAGATCGCGTCTATTGCCTGGGTAGCGAAGGCGATTTGTTGTGTTTGTCCGTGGCGGACGGCAAGGTCCTGTGGCATCGCAACTTCAAGACGGACTTCCAGGCTCCTGTGCCACTGTGGGGGTTTTCTGGGCATCCACTAGTGGAGCAGGATCTGGTGATTTGCACCGTGGGTGGGCCGGGTCAAGCAGTGATTGCGTTCGATAAACTGAGTGGCAAAGTACGCTGGAAGGGGTTGGACGCATCGGCTGCGGGTTACTGCCCGCCAGCGGTGGTGGACGCCGGTGGCACCCGGCAACTGATCATTTGGCACGCCGATGCCATCGTGGGTATGAACCCCAGTGAGGGGTCGGTGTATTGGAGCGTGGATTGCAAACCTAGCTACGACATGTCCGTCACGCGACCGCAGCAGGAGGGCGATTTGCTGTACGTCAGCGGGATCCAGCAGGAATCGGTGATGTTGCGGTTGTCCAGCGACCAACCGACGGTGACTGAACTGTGGCGTGGCCGACGCAACCAGGCGGTCTATTGCTGCAACAGCACCCCGTTGCTGTACGGTGGCGCGATCTATGGCACCGATTGCATGCAGGGTTCGATGATCGCGGTCGACAGTAAGACAGGGGAACGACACTGGCAGACTTTTTCACCAACCAAACCCAACGAAACCAGATACGTTCGTCACGGGACGGCTTTTATCACTCGCATGACCGCCAATAACCGTTACCTATTGTTCGGCGAAACGGGCGAGCTGATCATTGCGACGATGACTCCCGAAGCTTATCGTGAACATGGACGCTTTCAGGTGGTCCAACCAACCTCGGAGGCTTTCGGTCGCGATGTTGTCTGGAGCCATCCGGCCTACGCGAACAAAACCGCATTCGTGCGAAATGACCAGGAACTGGTGGCAGTCGACCTTTCAAAGTAGTCCCCATGAGTCAACGTACCATCCATTGTTTTTCCGACTCCGAAGCGCTGGCTGGTGCCGTGTGCGAAGCCCTGGTCGCTTTGGTGAATGCCAAAATCGCAGGCGGAGGCGTTTTTCGAATCGCATTGTCTGGCGGTTCCACGCCACGCCGACTGTATCAATTGTTGGCTGAACGTTCGCTGCCCTGGGACAAAATTCATTGGTATTGGGGGGACGAACGGAACGTTCCCGCCGATCACGCCGACAGCAATTACCGGATGGTCCGCGAAGCGCTGCTGGACCGTATTCCGGACCACGCTGAAACCGTGTTTCCAATTCCCGTCCAGCCCGACCAGCCGACGCTTTCCGCGCAACATTACGAGGATCAATTGCGTCAGGAATTTCCGGATCGCGATTTTCCTAACTGGGACCTCGCGTTGCTGGGACTGGGTGACGATGCACATACCGCATCCCTATTCCCTCGCACCCAAGCCTTGGCGGAACAGCGACGTTGGTGCGTCGCCAACGAGGTTCCCCAACTGCAGACATTGCGCTACACCCTGACAGCCCCCGCGATTAATGCTGCCCAAAATATTTGGTTTTTGGTTGCCGGGGGGGGCAAACGCCCAGCGCTAACGCAAGTCTGGTCCGACACGTTGGTTCCGCATCAATACCCGGCTCAGTTAATTTCACCCGCACATCCTGGGTCGGTTTGGTGGGTCACCAACGACGCGCTACCGGAGATGCGGTGACCTTTGAGGCAACAGGTTGCGGACTGGTTGACGCTACGCCAATTCCGCCTTCAGTTCCTGCAGCAGTTCTACCGCGCGACCGATTTCCGCAATTTGGCGTTCTGGTTCCTGGGGGATCTCTCGTTCGATCGTCAGAGGGCCGGTGTAGCCGATTTGTTCCAGTGTCAGCAGGTACTTCCGCATATCGACATCCCCTTCCCCCAGCGGAACTTCACAACCCCAGGTCTTGCCCGGCTGGTCGCTCCACGTTCCATCCTTGCAATGGACGCTACGGACATGGGCACCAAGCTTTTGCAATGCTGGTATCGGCTCGCCGGTGCCATACAGGATCATGTTTGCGGGATCAAAATTAACGTGCAAATTATCCCGTTGCACTGCATCTAGAAACTGGATCAGGCCTTCGGCGGTCTCCTGCCCCGTTTCCAAGTGTAACGCTTGGTGATGCTGCGAGCAGTAGTCACACAACTGCCGAGTCACCTCGATAATGCCTGGCATCTCTGGGTCATCGATTTGGTGCGGCACAAAACCCAGATGCAACGCGACAACATCGCACTGCATCATCGCGGCGAAATCGGAAATTTGTTTCATTTCGTCCAGTCGCGACTGTCGCGTTTCGGCAGGAACCAGGCCGACCGAACGGGCGACGGTTGGAATATCCGCATACGATTCGCCTTCGAATCCGCCGAAAATCGCGGTCAACTTGACATTGAAATCATTCAATTGATCGCGGAGGCGGCTTGCCGTTTCCGCATCACGTGATTGCGGTAAAGGGGCGTGCAACTGGATGGTGGGAACCTTCAGTTGCCGAATCACGTCCCACTGGACCCCCAGCCCCGCATCAACACTGGCGAATACTCCAATCGGCCATTTGGATTCCGTTGTCATTTCTTATCTTCTCCGAATCGAATCAAACTAAATTTGCCGTCACTTGCTCGGTAAACGATATCACAAATAGAAACCGCGATGGTAGCAGCCTGTTGAAAAAGGGGTTGGCCCCCAAGACGCCTTGCCATGACTTTGGGAAATCGAGGAGAGGTCGGACAGGGCAGGTCCCTTTTTCAACAGCGGAGGTACGCCTTAACGCGGCTTCTTGCGAGTCAATTGTTCAGATTCGCTCAGCAATTGCGGGATCTGTTCCGGCAATGGATCAGGTGCGATAGCGGAGAAGTACTCCCCTTCAATTCCCAATAGAGTCCGATTAAGCCTGGCTTTTTCCGGCGCACTGTCCAAAAAACAGTCCGCCAGTTCAAAGTCACGGTCCCACAGAATGTCATCGGCCAACCAGTCCACCAAGTTGTACCAACCATCCACCTCCTCATCCGTGATGCCGGTGGGGACAATACCCATTTCCAAATCATCTGCGACCTCCTGTTGTGACTGGGAGGCCAGATAGGCTGTCCAGACAAGCGAACGCCACCGGAATAAATCTTCCGTTGGATCGGCATCAAGCTCCGGGTTTGCCTCGGCATGCTCACGGGCCAATGCCGCCTCTGCTTCCAGTTCCTCAGTCAGCATGTCGCGAACCAGTTCAAACAACGCTGCCACAGTGGACTCGCTGACCGCGGTCAGGGGCAGAACCGCTTCGGTCGGTCGCAGCAGGTAAGTTCCCACCTGATGGAACATCGCCAATTGCTGACCTGCGGTCAGATCATCAAAAACGGGGACACCAAATTCGCACGCCAATGCCGCATCGGCGTGAAACGAAGCATGCTCGATTGCCAGTCGCAGTTCCTCAACCGCCTTGGCGATCGCCGCCGAAACCAGATCGGCTTCTGCCCCTCGTAGGGTCCGTTTTCCCAAACGCGTATTCCACATGCAGCCACCTGACTGTTAGCAATTACCCGGAAAAACTGAACGCTCCCGTCAACGTTGCCTGGACGCCGCAGCGCAAGCTCTGAGATCGCATCATGATAATCGCTTCGTTCTCCGCGTGGGCGCGTTAGCATTGTCTGAGGTGTGGAAAAAAGAAATTCAACAACTTGGTATTTTTTGTCAGATTGCTAGAGCACTCGACAGAAAAATCGTGTAGACTTCGTCACAGTGCGGTCGCATGTGGGATCGCGAGTTTTTTGTGCCGGGGAAGATGTCCGACTGAATCGCTGTTTTTTTTATCTTTCCCGGTTTGCTTTGCTCTTCGTAGCACCACCTTTCTACAAGGGTGGCAGCCGGCCTGCCTAAGCTTCGATTTAGCTTGCGGTCGGCGGAAGAGTTTCAAACTGCCGCGAAAGTAGAAATTACGCGTCTCAGCGTCATCCTTCGTCGGCGGCACGTCACCAGTCGCAACGGCCAACGACGTGTGGTCACGTAGAATGGGTTCAGTGAAACCCGAGGACAGTTTGATGAGTAAGCGTATTTATGTCGGAAACCTTTCTTTCAACACATCTGCCGAAGACCTGCGCTCCGCGTTTGGGCAATACGGCGATGTCGTCAGTGCGTCGGTGGTTTCCGACCGCGAGACGGGCCGCAGCCGTGGCTTTGCTTTCGTGGAAATGAACGACGGTGCGGACGATGCCATCGATGCATTGAACGGTCAAGATTTGGGTGGTCGCACCCTGACCGTTAATGAAGCTCGGCCGCGTGAGGAGCGCCGCGGTGGTGGTGGCGGTGGTGGACGTGGCGGCTACGGTGGCGGCGGCGGACGCGGTGGTTACGGTGGCGGCGGCGGCGGCGGTTATCGCAACTGAGGCACCTATTATCTGAGGGACGTTCATCCTTCGTTGTTGCAAATCAATGCAGCGTTGCGTCGTGATCGGCGTAACGCTGTTTTTATTTTCACCCCTGAATTTCCACGCAATGAATCAATCTTCGGCGACGCAGGTCACCAGCTTTTTTGAATTTGATTTAATAGAACCACTGCAGCGCGCGATCGTCGCAGCGGGATACCGCACACCGACGCCGATTCAGGCCGCTGCCATTGGCCCTTTGTTGCAGGGCAAGGACCTGCTGGGCTGTGCACAAACCGGCACGGGAAAAACCGCTGCGTTTGCGTTGCCTATTTTGCAAAAACTGCACGTCGCAAACGTCCGTGGGCGAGCAAAATGTCCGAGGGTCTTGGTGCTTAGTCCAACCCGTGAACTGGCGACCCAAATCGCTGACAGTTTCGCAACGTACGGAAAGCACCTTCGGGTGCGGATGGCGACCGTCTTTGGCGGAGTCAGCCCAACGCGTCAAATCCAAGCGTTTGCCCGGGGTGTTGAAATCTGTGTTGCAACCCCAGGACGGTTGCTGGATTTATTTCAGCAGGGGGCAATTTGGTTTGACGACGTCGACACCTTTGTGCTGGACGAAGCCGACCGGATGCTGGACATGGGGTTCCTGCCCGATTTAAAGCGGATTATCAAGGAGCTTCCGCCGCAAAGGCAGTCGCTGTTCTTTTCGGCGACCATGCTGCCGCCGGTGCGGAAGCTGGCCGCCGGGTTATTGACCGATCATGTCGAGGTGATCGTTACGCCGCCCGCATCGACGGTCAAACGTATTAAACAAAAACTGCTGCTGGTCCAACGCAGCGACAAGGCAAGACTGCTGAAGCATCTGTTGGAAACGACGGCGTCGGGCCAAGTCTTGGTGTTTACCAAAACAAAGCGGGGTGCCGATCGCTTGGCAAAGCAACTGAAGCAAGCGGATTATCGTTGCGAGGTAATTCACGGAGATAAAACCCAAGCGACACGCGACCGAGTGCTGCAGGGGTTTAAGAAAGGGAGTGTCGATATTTTGATTGCAACTGACCTGGCCGCCCGCGGGATCGACGTGGAGGGGTTGCAGCATGTCATCAATTTCGATATCCCGCACGACGCCGAAAACTATGTGCATCGTATTGGC
>SLFV01000358.1 GCA_007124075.1 Roseimaritima sp. | reverse complement strand
GTTCGTATAGGTCTTGCACGTCCGACCAATCTCCCCCCGGCATCAGGACACTTAGTGGGTCGGTCCTGCCGGTGAGGATTTGCGGCAGCGCCCGTCCACAGCGGGTTGCCAAACGCAGTTCTACGACAAGGCTGGGGTCTTGGCCCAGCAATGCATCCGCCATTGTGCCGGCCAGACAAGCGGGCCGCCAAGACCGATTGACCTTCCAGCCGGACGCCGTCTCGCTTAGGTCACCCGCTTCGGCCAACACCTGAAACATCCGGTGCAAGTATTTGTCGTAGGGAGGCTGGATCCCTAGCGATTGCGACAAAGACTCCTCGTCCAGGATGTCCCCGGTCTGCGGGCAGCAGCCCAATTCCGCCAGGGTCTCGCGAAAGTATTGGTCGACGATCGCATCGACCTGCGGCAAACGCGCGGTGTAGGCCCGGAGGACCTCCAGTTCGGCCAGATCATCGGTTCCGGCCGGTGCATCGCGGTCAGCCAAAACCTTAACGTCAGACGCGGCGGAGTCTGCTGGCGAGGGCACGTGAGTCTGGTGTTGTTTGTTCATTGAATCCGCACCAGGCAACCAGTAGCTGCGACGCCGGAAGGCGTAATTGGGGATCGTCACGGTGCATGGTCGGCACCGTTCGTCCCCTCCTGCAAGAACCTCCGCCGCTGCAACGCCATTGAAGTTGACACCAGCAACAAATAGACGCGCGACCGCGCGCTGCAATGATGATAATTCCGACGCTTGTCTATCCATTGCAGCCACACATGCCTGGGGGGGGATTCCATTGAGCGTTGCAAGGCCACACAACGTGGGATGCGGTCCGATTTCCAACAAATAGTCGCAGGGCGATTGTCGCATTCGCTGAAGGGCGTCGGCAAATCTAACCGGTTGACGTGTATGCCGGAGCCAATATTCAGGGGTCTGTAATGGATCGATCACTACGTCGCCTGCCACACCGGAAACGAAGCGGATTTTCGGGGGAAGCAAGTGCAGGGTACGCAGCAAACCATCCAGTTTAGGCAGCAGCGGGTCTATCAGCGGGCTGTGGAAGGCGTTGGCCAACGGCAAGGCGATCACGCGATAACCGTGTTGCTGCAGGTCCTTGCTGACCTGCTGGATCGCGGCTTGAGAACCGGCCAACACCGTTTGCTCGGGAGCATTGATCGCCGCGACGGAAAGGGACGCTGCATCCAACCAGGGACGCAGGGTTTTCGCATCAGCAAACACAACACACATCGCACCCTCCCGTGGCAGTTGCGTTACCCAGGCGGCACGCTGCGCGGTCAATCGCAGGCCGTCCAGCGGAGACATCACACCCGCGCTCGTTGCCGCTGCGTATTCACCTAAACTGTGTCCCAGCACCGCCACTGGCGTTCCCAACCAGTTTTGCAGCATTCCCGAAATCCCCACCTGTAGGACGAACAATGCCGACTGGCTGCACGGTTGTTCCAGCGACGCGTCGGCTTGCGGATTCAGTAGGAAGTCGCGCATTCCAGCAAGGTGCCAACCTTGCAGCGCAGCTTCGGCTTGATCGACCCACTGACGAAACGTGCGGCTGGCCTGATACAAAGCGGACCCCATTCCAGGCCACTGGCCACCCTGACCGCTGAACATCCAGCCCACAGACGCTGGAGGATTGCTGGAAGTGGAACTAGTCAAAACATCTGCCACGGTTCGCCCCGACGCCACAGCATCCAAACCAGCCAGCAGCCCCTCCATGTCGTTCGCCAAAATGGTGGCCCGCTGCGGATGGGTCGTGCGGCTGCGTAGCAACATTCGCGACCATTGTCGCAACGGGGTTGCAGGTTGTCGCTTCAGGCTGGCTGCGGCATCCTTTGACCAAGCCCGCAACGCAGCCCGTGATTGTGCGGAGTAGGCGAAAAAAATCTTTGCTGGAACCTTGTTGGCCAGCGCAACATGCTTTGCGGGAGCGTTGGCCATCGGTTGCGTTTCCGCATTCGGTTTGGCGACACATTGCGGCGTTATTCCAGGGACGGTCCGCGGTTCCGGTGTCGCTGATTTTACTGTGTCATTGGCGGCAACCAAAACGTGCGCATTAGTACCGCCCAAACCAAAGGAACTGACCGCTGCCAGGGCAGTCGCGACCGGCCAGGGTTCCGCAGTTTTGGGAAAGACGAAGCGAGAATCTGTCAGCGAAATATGGGGGTTCAACGTTTCAAAATGCGTCAGCGGTGGCAAGCAACGATGCTGGATTGCAAGAACCACTTTCAGCAAACCCGCGATTCCCGAAGCGGCTTCACAGTGCCCAATGTTGGCTTTTAACGAACCGATGACACACGGCAGAGGCGATTGGTCGGCCGTTCCTGGCGAGTCATAGACGGCACGCAACGCTTCGATTTCAATCGGATCGCCCAGAATGGTTCCCGTGCCGTGGGTTTCAATCAGCGTGACGTCCGTCGGCGATACCTTTGCGTAACTCAGCGCAGTTTTCAGGACCGCCTGCTGCGCCTCTTTGTTAGGTGCGGTGATTCCATTGGAACGCCCATCTTGATTGATCGCGGAGCCGACAATGACACTCATAATTGGATCGCCGTCGCGTCGAGCATCCGACAGTTTCTTCAGCACTAAGCCGACGCAACCCTCGCTGCGAACATAACCGTCCGCCCGCGAGTCAAATGACTTACAGTATCCATCGTCGGCCAGCATTCCGGCATCGTCAAAAGCGGATGTCACGTCCCCCGACAGAATCAAGTTCACGCCCGCAACGATCGCGGCTTGGCAGTCACCCGTCTCCAAAGCGCGGCACGCTTGATGGACCGCGACGAGGGAGGATGAGCACGCGGTATCAATCGCCAGGCTGGGGCCGGTCAGATTAAGCTGGTACGAGATACGGTGAGCGGCCATGCTGAGCGCGTTTCCCGTTACTCCGTAGGGTGGAAACGAAACCCCGCGACGCACCATTTCCCGCGAGTAGTCGTTGCTGGAAATGCCTACGTAGACCCCGGTGTTCCTTGTGGGAATGGCGTTGGGGGGCCAGCCCGCGTTCTCCAATGCTTGCCAAATCGTCTCCAGTAGCAAGCGATGCTGTGGATCGATCCAACACGCCTCCTTGGGCGTGATACCAAACAATTCGGCATCAAACTGGTCGATCGCCTTAATCCAACCTGCCAGCGGCTTGCGGGCGAATGCGTGTGCATGTCTATCAGCCGGAGGCGTGGTAATGGCCGACTTTCCGGATTGAATCAAATGCCAAAACGAATCAAGCGTGTCGCAGCCCGGCAGCCGACATGCCGCTGCCACGATTGCAATCTCCGGATAACAGTGACGAGCAGAACCATCACCGGTTGCCCCATGGTCCAGCTTCGGTTCCCCGGGATCCGCATTCGTCGTCCCCCAGCGTTGAGGATTTGGCGATTCAATCTTCGGGGGCTCCGGCTCATCCTTCGTCTGTTTACAGGCGGCCGCGCACTGAAGTTGGATGACGGCTTGCGCGGCCGCTGCAATATTAGGCGAATCATAAAACAAGGTTGCGGGTAGCGCGATGCCGATCTGTTGTTCCATTTCTCCCGCGATTAAAACGGCACTAACGCTGTCCAGTCCAAATTCCGCAAACGGGGCATGCACGTCGACCTGTTCAATCGGCATGTTCATTTGCTTCGCGATTCGACCAGCCAGCCAACTCTGAAGCTGTGCTGACGTCCTGTTCGTGTCCAACGGAACGGTCGAAACTTCGCCTTGGCAGAACGCCGTCTCAGCCGCCCCGCAGGCAATGGTTTGGGGTTTCGTAGGGGACGGCTCCGAAAACACCTGGTTGGCGGTTGACGAGACCGCGTCGTGTGTTGCCTGCCAGCGGTAAAGCGGGCGGAGCGAATTCGCGATGAAGTCTTTCGCGGCTTCAGAGCGTCGCGGTTTTCCGCTGGAAGTCCGTGGCAACGATCCGCTCCGCAGAAGCGCGATCAAATCGGGACGGATTTCAAACTGGTTAGCCAATTCCCGTTGAATGCGTTGCACAATTGTCGGAAACTTCGATGCGGGGGTGTGGCGTGCGACCTCGTGCATTAATACCAGATTTGGCCTCTGATCCGCTGGCGATGGCACCACAACAGCAACCGAACCATGAATGACCGCGTGATCGTGACAACGATCAATGGCTGCTTCCAAGTCCTGTGGATGGAAGTTGCGTCCGCGCAAGACGATCAGGTCCTTGCACCGTCCGCTGACATACAGTTCGCCATCAAGCAGATATCCCAAGTCACCACTGCGGAGGTAGCACTGCGAATCGCCTTCAATTTGGGCCGCGAACATGTTCGAATTGTCCGATTCGTGCCTCCAATAGCCACGGCTGACGCTTTCGCCAGCAATCCAGATTTCGCCCTCCAAGCCATCAGCGCGTCGCTGGCGAGTCTTCGGGTCAACGATCACGACCTTGACCGGCGACGGGACCCGGCCGCAACTGACCCGTTGGCGATCATCGGAAAACGTATGGACACGCGGCTTGCGGTTGGCGGGGCCGCCAGCAACCAACAGTGTCGCTTCGGCAAGCCCGTAACAAGGGAAAAAAGCCTCTGCACGGAAACCGCTGATGGCAAACTTCGCTGCAAAACGTTGCAAGGTCTCTGGCAAAATCGGCTCCGCCCCATTGAACGCCAATGCCCATCGGGAAAGGTCCAGCTTGCCAGCTTCTTCTGCGCTAACCCTGTCGACGCACAAGTCGTAGGCGAAATTGGGCCCGCCGCTAATGGTTGCTCCGTAACGACTGATCGCCTGCAGCCAACGGAGCGGTTGTTGAATGAATGCCGCAGGGGAGAAAATGTAGGTAGACTTGCCGATGAACAAGGGTTGCAGCAGGCCGCCAATCAAACCCATGTCGTGGTAGGGTGGTAACCAACAAACTCCGCAGGTCTCCTCCTGCTGCAACGCGAACGCGTCTTGAATGATCGCCAAGTTGTGCATCAAATTGCGATGCGACAGTTGGACCCCGCGCGGATTGGCGGTCGACCCTGATGTGTATTGCAAGATCGCCAACGAGTCTCGGTCAAGGTTTGCGAAAGTGATGCTTTCCCACGAAGATTCCGCTCGGATCGCATCGGCATCCAACCAGGGAATCGCGTTTAACCGTGATGCTTGTCGCGAAAATTGATCCCGACGTTGCAGCAGTTGGGCATCTACCAGTGCGACACTGGCCTGTGAATCCGCAATGACCGTCTCCAACCGCTCGTCGTTACGACGCGGACGAGGTGGGTACGCCGTAACCGCTACCACCCCCGCGTACAAACACCCGAATAGCGACGCCAGATAGCTGCTGCCCGGGGAGCATAGAATTAGCGCCCGTTTGCCGATGTGCCCCGCTTCGATTAACCGCCGGGAGATACTCCGCGCCTGCTGATCCAAAATCGCGTAGGTCTGATGTTCTTGGATCTCCAGCCGGTCATCCAAGTAAAAATAACCCGCCTCCGAACTAGCGTTGGATGCCTGAAAACGCAAAAGATCCGCAAGATGACCGCAACAGATGGCCGGTGTTTGGGAATTCACTGGATTGGATAATCTTTCGCAATGTCGAAACAGTTTTTCTCGAGATTCGACCCCTGCGACTCATGTGCGTGGGGTCGAAGGATGGCCTAATCTTACTGGCAGTTTACTTTCCAAGTCGTCCAAGGCCATGTTTTTGAGGAAGAATCTCGAAATGTCCAACGTCCAGACGCCATTTCAGCAGCCATCGCAGGCCTTCGTCTGATAAAGCTACTCTAACTCGCCAGAACGGAAAGGAGAGTCGGTACGCTCCGGTCCCGCCGCATGAAGCCACCATTGGACAACGGGGGAATTCCAGTCGTTGCTACCGCAGGGCCTATAACGATTGCGCCGGTTTTCTTCCCCACCTTGGTGTCAAAGCTGCCATCGGGCGCTGGCGGTCATGCTCTTTCCACACGAATGCCAACGTGGGTGGCGATGACTTGAGCGATGCTTACCCCGTCCGGGGCAGCAGAGGCCGCCGAGTGCGCTGGCCGATTTTGTGGCAGCGATCGGCCCAAACCCATTGACAAAGAACTCACGGCTCAGCACAATTACTGCTAATGAGATTGATTCTCAGTACACCGCCTCTGCCTTAGCCAGCCAAATCAGCAATCGCCAGCCAAATCAGCAATCGCCAGCCATAGCCAGCCATGTTGTCCAGAGCGCAATAGATCCACTTTATTAACGGAAAGTAGTGAACATGCGCATCTATCTGCGAAGCTCTCGTGCCGCTTTTACTCTGATTGAACTGTTGGTCGTTATCGCCATCATTGGCATGTTGGTTGGGCTTCTGCTACCTGCGGTCCAAGCGGCCCGCGAGGCTGCCCGACGGATGAGTTGCCAGAACAATCTCAAGCAATTGGGGCTGGCGTTACACAATTACGAATCGGTCCACCGCGTTTTCGCCCCCTCCAGCATGCCGATCGGCGGTGCCGAGAATCAGCCGTGGTCAGGTCAGGCGCTGCTGCTGCCGTTCATCGAGCAGGGAAACTCCTATCAACTTATTGACTTTTCGGTAGGTTATCACGCCCCGCGTAATCGGGAAGCGTTTCCGCCGTTTGGTGTATCGGCATTGAGGATCCCGGTGTTTTTGTGCCCAAGCGACATCAATGATCGACAACGTTTCTCTGGCGATGGCGATCCACAGCACTACCCGTTGTCTTACGCGTTAAGCGTTGGTCAGTATCTGATCTTCAATCCAATTAACCGGTCCGATGGGGGAAATGCTTTCAGCCCCATTCGAGGCCGCAGTGCAGCCGATTTCCTGGATGGTCTCAGCAACACGATTGCGATTGCCGAAGTCCAAGCATTTACGCCAAGGTTCCATGACACAAACCTGCCGACCTCCCCTCCCACGCTGCCGGAGGCGGTTTCCGCCAGCGTTTCGGGAGGTGCGTGGTCCCCGACGAACGGCCATACCGAGTGGGTCTGCGGACGATCGATCCACACGGGGTTCACTACCCTATTTACACCGAACACGGTCATCCCTCATACGGACGGCGATGGGAGGGTCCATAACATTTCCGTTTCCAGCAGTCGGGAGGGGCGAAGTCCAACCGAAGTGACCTACGGGATTATTCCGTCACGGTCCTACCATCCTGGAATCGTCCAAGGGCTGATGATGGACGGGTCGGTGCGAAGTGTGTCGGAAACGATCGACTCCGGCACCTGGCGTGCAATGGGCACACGGGCGGGTGGGGAAGTGTCGTCTTATTCGCCTTAATTCTCGGTTCTGGATTGTTTTTCAGCGAGCGAGGCCACAATTGGAAATATTTTTTTGGCGTTTCCCGATCAAGCGACTAGGCTATTCAGTAGCGGGTCAGGTTGCATGGTTTCTCAACTGCTTCGACAAGCGGCTGACAAAAGCCTGAATCTCGGCTGGTTCTACGTTGTGGGTATCGCCGGGGTAGTTGTCGGAGATGGCCGGTACGTCCGTATCGGCGGTCTGCGTTAACGAGCGTTCAGCCCTCCGCTTTCAAAAAACTTTCCTCCTCTACGTTCGCTTGGCCAGCTAGGAAACGACGATGTCTGTTCGCTACCTTCCACTTTCGACTCCTTGGCTCTTGATCCTTGCCGTACTGATGCTGGGCGTCGCACACCAAACGGCAATGGCAGAACGACCCGAACCGCAAGAGCCACGGAAAGTCGAATTTTTTCAGGCCATGGATGCAGGTGAAATCGATGTGAAGTTTTTGCCAAAGAGCTCCGCAGCGGCAAATTTGATCGT
>SLFV01000253.1 GCA_007124075.1 Roseimaritima sp. | reverse complement strand
GCGCCAACCGATTGGTTGCCGACCTGGTATCCGAAGCGGTTCCAGAATATTCCTCCGGAGCGACCTTGCCTGAAGGTGATCGGCAGTCTGCTGGCCATTCGGATCCGGTGCGAATTCTGGAAGTTGGCGCGGGGACCGGTGGCACAACGGCGGGCGTCTTGCGACAGTTGCAAACCTTGGACATTCCGCTGCAGTACTGCTTTACCGATAATTCACCCGTTTTTACTGCGCTTGCGGAGCAACGCTTCGGCTCGGAGGGTCCGCTGCAGTACGGGCTATTTGATTTGGAACAGACGGCGGTCTCACAAGGCTGGCAGCCGAATTCGTTTCACATTGTGTTGGCGGCAAATGTTGTTCATGCCACCCGCTCGGTCCGCGAAAGCTTGCAGGCTGTTTTGCAAATGTTGATCCCCGGTGGCAAACTGATCCTGCTGGAAAGCACCGGGAAACGTCGTTTGCTAGACTTAATCTTTGGGACGACCCCAGGCTGGTGGAGATTCCGTGACCGCGATTTACGGCCAGATCATCCGTTGCTGGAACCTGAGCGATGGCGGGAAGTGCTGACCGATTGCGGTTTTGACGACGTCAGCGCCCAGCCCGTCTTCACGACACCAGGCTACGCGACGGCTTGCCAGTCCGTGCTTGCGGCCCGAAAACCTCTCGCGGAAATGCCGCGTAATCGGAGCATGCCGTCTGCGCCCGCCACGTTGCAGCAGCGGCCGCGGATGACGGCAAAAACCTTCACTCCGGGGGTCCGCCGTGTTAACGAAACGGCGACGGATTCAGTGCCAACTGGAGACGCGGAATTGCTTCTAAACGCTCCTGAGTCCCAGCGGCTGCCGTTGCTGGAAGCCTTCCTGCGGCAGCAACTGGCAACCGTGACGGGGCTGGAGGCCGCCAACATCGACCTTGATCAACCGGTCAATAACCTTGGGGTTGATTCGTTGATGGCGATTCAGCTTAAAAACCGGATTGAAAGCGAACTGCGGATTGCGATTCCGATGGTACTGTTTCTTCAGGGGCTAAGTCTGCGGGAACTGATGGTGCGATTGTTGGAACGAATGCCTGCCGCCGGTCCATTGTCAATCGCGATGGTTACCGAATCCGCTGATCCCGCTGACGTCAAGCCACGCATCGATCAGCCGGCAGACCGCCAACCCGACGCCCTCGCGACGCGATTGATTCAAAGCACCGCAAGTGATTTGTTGCCAGCAGTTGAAATTTCGGTTCCGTCACGGCAGCCAGCGATAGGGGCGGAACAAATTAAACGGGTGCTTGGACCACTATCGATTGGTCAACAAGCCTTGTGGACGATTCATCAGGTCGCTCCCCTCAGTGCGGCGTATAACTTTGCTTTCGTCGCGCGGGCTTTTCCACCGGCCGATGTCGTTGGGGGTTCCCTGCGTCTGCGAGAAGAACGTTTGGCACAAGCCTTTCAATGGCTCGCGCAACGACACCCGATGCTGCAAACCTGTTATCAGATAATCGACCAGCAGCCGCAACGCGTGTTTGCACCGGGGAGCATCCCTCTCCCCGTGGTACAAGTTTGCTCTGGTTGGTCGGACGAGCAGGTTCTGCAGTGGGTGCGAGACTTTGCAGATCAGCCATTTGATTTACAGACCGGCCCGATCATCCGCTTTGGCATCCTGCGACACGAAGGGGGTGACCTGCTGTCAATCGCGATGCATCATATCGCGGCGGATTTGTGGTCGATGGACCAATTGGTCCGCGAGTTATGTCGACTTTATTTCCAGCCCGGAACTACGGACACCGGAAAACCGGTAGCGGAGTTTGGAGAATATGTCTCCTGGGAGCGCGAATTACTTTCAGACCAGGAGGGCGAACGACTGTGGAAGTTTTGGCGGGAAAAATTGTCCGATGCTCCGACCGTGCTGCAGCTTCCGGTCACGTTTGCGCGACCAGCTCGCCAAACCTTTGACGGTCAATCCCACGACATCCCCGTGTCGGCCGAATTGACCGAAGCACTGCGGGCCCTGGCCACGCGTGAGAAGACAACGTTGTTCACAACGATGCTGGCGATCTACCAGGCGTTTCTGTCTAGGATTTGCAATCAAGACGACTTCTTGGTTGGCACCGTTGTCGCCAATCGGCATCACAGCCAATGGGAGGAGGTGGTCGGCTATTTCCTCAATCAACTCGTTCTGCGAACGCGGATCGGCGAAACCGACAGCTTTCGGGACTTGCTGGCACAGACACGCCACGAAATGCTTGAAGCGTTGGAACATTCCAGCTTTCCATTTGCTGAAGCGGTTCGTCGGCTTGAGATCTCACGCGACCCCAGTCGGGCGCCACTAATTCAGACGATGTTTGTTTGGGACAAACCGCGACATTTGCACGACAATGAGTTCACCGATCAAGAAAACACAGCGCCCGCCTTACGGCTGCAACCGTTGCTAATGGAACAACGTGGGGCGGCGTTTGATTTGACTTGCATCGTCTATGAACTGGAAGATCGTCTATCGCTAACGCTGCGGTACAACCGTGACCTGTTTTCCGCGGCAGCGATTGCCAGTTTGGCTGACGGATTTTTGGCCTTACTGAAGGCCGTGGTCAATGATCCTGACCAGAGCGTCGCCTCTGCACCGTTGCTGTCCCCAGCGGCTTACCAGCAACAGATCGTTCAATGGAACGAGACCTTCTCTGCTTATGAAGCAAGCACTGCGTTGGACCTGTTTCAACGCCAGGCCACAGCCAACCCCGACGCCAACGCGATCGAGACGACTACCGCGACGTGGAGCTATCAGGAACTGGACCATTACGCGGCCAAACTGGCGCAAAAACTATGGGAAGCCGACGTGCAAGCCGGTCAATTTGTGGGCATTGCGTTACCGCGAGGCCCACAAGCGATCGGTGCGATCCTGGCGATTTGGAAAGTGAACGCTGCTTACGTCCCCCTGGATCCGGATTATCCCGACGCTCGTCTGCAGTACATCTGCAAAGACGCGCAGCTACGTTGTGTGATCACGAACCAACCCGAGCGTTTCGCAATGACTACCATCAGCCCTGATGTTGCTGAAATCACCCATGTTTCGCTCCCTTTCTCGCATGCCGTGGCAGTCGGTGCCGATCAACCGGCTTACATGATCTATACCTCAGGCTCCACCGGTAATCCGAAGGGAGCTGTCCTGCGACATCGGGGCCTATGCAACCTGTCGCTGGCACAAAAGCGGGCGTTCCGCGTCCGTTCCACTGATCGGATCTTGCAATTTGCATCGCTTAGTTTTGACGCTTCCATCTTTGAAATCGTGATGGCTCTGCATCACGGTGCTTGCCTTTGCTTGCCCGACCATTCCGCCGGTCAACCGTTCAGCCAGGCGATTGTGCAGCAACTACGGACGCTGGGGGTGACGATCGCGACACTTCCCCCATCGATCCTGGCAATGCACTCGGGTGACGATTTACCCGCGCTGCACACCGTCATCTCGGCGGGAGAAGCCTGCACGGAAAGCTGCTTGGATCATTGGCTGGCGCAGCGACGCTTTTTTAATGCCTATGGACCAACAGAGGCAACTGTTTGGTCAACGCTTTACCAGGTCAACTCGCGCGATCACGACCCTGGGCAGCTACCGATTGGCCGACCCATCACCAACTGCAAGGCGTACGTGTTGGATCGAAACCAACAACCGATGCCCACGGGGGTTCCGGGCGAGCTGTATCTGGCCGGGCCTGGGCTGGCGCTTCACTACCATCGGCAACCGATTCGCACTGCGGAAAGCTTCCTGCCCAACCCTTTTTCCAGTGATCATGACGCAACCATTTATCGCACGGGAGATCTTGCCCGCTGGACTTTTGATGGTCAGTTGCAATTCCTGGGGCGCATCGACCAGCAGGTAAAAATTAGTGGACATCGGATTGAACCCGATGAAGTGTCTTCAGTCATTGCAAACATCAACGGCATTCGTCACGCAGTGGTTGTGCCGCAAACCTGCACCCGCGGCAATGGCGATCAGGCGACCCGATTGGTGGCATACTTTGTCCCAGCTCGTATGCCGGGACCCAGCATCGCTCAGTTGCGATCCGGTGTTCGTTCGCGTTTGCCTGAATTCATGGTTCCGGCCTGCTGGGTACCTTTGCCTGAACTGCCACTGACGACCAATGGGAAGGTTGACACGGCCGCCCTCCCCAGTCCCAGCGATCAACGCTTAGGATTGCAATCCGATTATGTCGCCGCCAGAAACCCCACGGAAACGCGACTTGTCAGCATTTGGGAGGATATCTTGCATGTTGATCGGGTCGGCGTGCAGGACAATTTCTTTGATCTCGGGGGAGCTTCGCTGCAAGCCGTTCAAGCGGCCGAAGCCGCTCAGCGAGCAGGATTTGCGTTAAGCGCGGAGCAGATGTTTCAATTTCAAACGATCGAGCAATTAGCGTCCGCGATCGACCAGGAACAGACGCGTCAATTCGTCGCGAAGCACGGTCAGATCGGCGAACTGCTTCGATCTCCCGGATCGCAATCCAGCGACCCCGGCGACCCCTGCGATCCGTGCGAACCCGGCGACGTTCCCAAGCGCGCACCGGTGTCTGCCACGCAGAACTTTCCGACAAAGGCGACCGTCCTAACAGCCCAGGCGGTTCCCCTCGCCCGTGATCCGCAGACGGCGGTGGGCAACCAACGGATGGTCATTGAAAGTTTGGGCACCTACCTGCCGCCGCGAACGCAAACAACGGCGGAAGTGGTCTCTCAGTGCGCCAAACCGCTAAATTTTCCGCTGGAGCAAATGTCTGGTATCGTTTCTCGGCACGTCGCGGGGGAACACGAATTCTCTCTGGATTTGGCGCGGCAGGCGGCTCTGGATTGCCTAGCACGCTCGCGTTTTCAGGCCGCCGATTTGGACCTTCTCATCGCGTGCAATATTTCTCGCTACGACGGGCCAGAGTTTCAGATTTCCTACGAACCAACGACCGCAGCCACGCTGGCTCGTCAATTGGGGGCGACCCAAGCTTGGAGCTTTGATGTCTGTAATGCCTGTGCCGGTTTTTTCACGGCGTTGGAAGTCGTCCGTTGTCTGTTGGTTAACCGGGTCATCCGCCGCGCCATGGTTGTCAGTGGTGAGTATATCTCCCATCTAGCGCGCACCGCGCAGTTAGAAATCGACGGTTTCTTGGATCCACGGCTGGCCTGTTTGACGCTGGGCGATGCGGGGGCGGCGACGATTCTAGAACTAACCGATGGTGGGGCGGGTTTTGCTGCACTGGACCTTTACACGGCGGGGAAGCACCACGAATTGTGTGTCGCCAAACTGACCGATCAACCCCATGGCGGCGCAATCATGCTGACCGATGCGGTCCGAGCCTCCGCGGTCACGTTGAAGCATTCAATCGCGCACGCGCATCGAACCTTGCAACAACATCATTGGGATCCCGGTGAGGTGCGCAAGCTGGTCATGCACCAAACCTCCAGCACGACGCTGGCGGGGGCGGTCGAGGAATTGAATCGGAGCTACGGTCGCGACGTCTGTGATCGTTCGATGGCGGTCAACAATCTTGCGGAATGTGGCAACACCGCCAGCACCACGCATTGGCTGGCAGTGATGGAGCAGATTCGACGTGGCGAAATCGATTCCGGCGATCAGGTCGTGTTTGCGATCAGCGGTTCAGGACAAACGGTTGGTACTGCGTTGTATCGTTTTGACGATTTACCTCAGCGATTGTGTGATCAATCAGAGAAAGTCGTGGGCGAGTCCAGTGAACCAATCACGGATTATGGATTTTCGACTCCCTGCATCGAACTGGTCGGGGCGACGGTGGTTGCCCCGAGTGATGACGGGGTTGATACATCGAATTTGGCTGTAAATGCGGCATCGCAAATCTTGCAGGATTGCAACTGGGACCGCAATGACGTCGGGCTTGTGATCCATGCGGGCGTGTACAAGACAGGCTACCTCAGTGAGCCAGCGGTGGCGGCTATCGTGGCGGGCGAACTGGAAATCAATGACGATTTACCCGGTCAGGACCCGCGCCGCACACTTGCGTTTGACCTGAGTGACGGTGGCAGCGGACCACTGACAGCCAGTCTGATCGCGGGGCAGATGCTGCAAGCTTGCGACGGCCAGCAAGCCATCATCACGTGCAGTGAAATCGAAAATAATGCAGGGATTGCGGAGGCAACGCGACGTGGGCTTGCAGAACTTGGATCCGCGTTGGCGTTGCGGAAGACCAGTCGTGGGGTCGGTTTTGGAGGAGTCCGAACCACCCGATTTGCTGATTTGGCTGATTGCCTTCAGGTGCAAACCCGGCGCCATGGCTCGCAAACCATTCTGGAGGTTACCAATCGGCTGTCGACGCAACCTGGTCTGGTTGACCGCATTGCAACTTTTACACGCGAATTTTTGCGGCAACATGGCTTGACTGCCGAACAGTTGGCAGTGGTTTTGCCACCCTGTTTCGACGCGAACTTCCCTACCGCTTTGACACAGGAACTAGGCATTTCCCTTGCACGCTGCGTGGTCCCGTCAACCCCACAGCAAGGCGAACCCTTCACTTCAACCCTGGCCATCCAGTGGAAACATCTAACAGAACAAGGTTTTCCCCCCCGCGGTTCGGTCGGATTGATTATCGGTGTCGCGGCGGGGGTGGAGGTTACGTGCGCGTTGTATCATTTTTGATCCATTGGCTCATTCGTTAGGCAGTTTTCGCATGTCATTGCCCGGTGCATCCCCTGGTCCGTTTCAGGTCGTCCGTAACCCGCTTGGCCGCACCTCGGTTTGGCCCACCAGCCGAACGTTGCCGACAGGCTGGACCCCCGCGGAAATTTTTGGCACTCGCCAGCAATGCCTCAACGCAATTTCCCAAAACAGCGAAGTTACTGATCAGCGTTTGCCGCTGCAGCGCATGTCATTTTCCCTCATGTTCTTTGGGGACCAGGAATTTGACGGCACAGGGGACAAATATCGGTTGCTGCAAGAAACAGCTAAACGAGCCGATCGCAGTGGTTTTGATGCGATCTGGTTGCCGGAGCGTCACTTTACCCAGTTTGGTTGCCTGTATCCCAGTCCCGCAGTGTTGCATGCGGCGCTCGCACGCGAAACGAGCAGGATCTCGTTGCGGGCGGGCAGCGTGGTCATGCCCCTTCATCATCCCGTGCGCGTGGCGGAGGATTGGGCGGTTGTTGACAATTTGTCCAACGGGCGCGTTGAATTGGCGTTTGCATCCGGTTGGCATCCCAACGATTTTGCGCTTGCCCCCGATCAGTACGGACAGCGCAACGAGCGGATGCAATCTGGCCTACGGCAAGTCCGGCAACTCTGGCGTGGGGAGGCGATCAACCTGCGCAACGGTACCGGTCAAACCGTTCCGGTGCGAATTTACCCGACTCCGATCCAGCCTGAACTGAAGGTTTGGCTGACGATCGCAGGCAGTCGCGAGTCGTTTGTGCAGGCGGGTCGCGATGGTTTTGATGTGCTGACGCATCTGTTCAATCAAGATGTAGAACAACTGGCAGAAAATATCGGGTTGTACCGCAAAACACGCCAACAACACGGTTGGCCCGAGGGGAGTGGTCGGGTGGCGGTGGCGCTGCACACGTTTGTTGCCCAGACCGTTGACCAAGTCATTCAGCACGCCAAGGAACCTTACTGCGAGTATTTGCGGACCAACCTAGGGTTGTTAAAAAACCTGGCAATCAGCCGAGGCAGCGAAGCGGAACTGGAGGGGTTGTCCGCGACGGAACTTGACCAAATGCT
>SLFV01000281.1 GCA_007124075.1 Roseimaritima sp. | reverse complement strand
TTGGCGGTGATCGCGTCGATGGTTTTTTTGGTCAAAGCCAGCATGTACTCCGGGGAATTCTACATTCAATTCGTTGTGATGTTGATCACATCCTTCGTGATGGCTGCGTCCCCTGGTTATGCGCATGTCGTCTTCGGCATCGCCGCCGCAGCCTGTTTCTTTGTACCGGGGTTGAAGTACTATCGACAGAAACAATCAGGAGAAACCACGCCGCTAACTACTTTGTCAGAATAAGCTTTCCCTGCCGCGTGCGGCGGAGACGGTAAAGTTGCCCCAAATTTTCAATCCACACTTCATCGCCACAGCGAGCCAAGCTGTCAAACGTGATGATTTTGGGCACGCTGAGCGGTTCCGCACGTAAGTCGCTCGCATTGGCCTGCTGATTCGAGTCGTTCTTCTCTTCTGTAGACATGAAGGCGTTTGCGACCGGATGACGAAAGAAAAATAAAAGGTGCGTTTCTCACCTGAGTAAACGACTATCGACCCGATTGTTACTGAAATCGCCCCCGATCGCAAGCCTTGTTGAGATTGATTCTCAATGTCGCTTCTGTTTTTCCTCGCGGGCCGTGCAACCAAACAAGCGAATCGGCAGGGATACGCGCCCGCTGGGGCTCGGTTCCTTGCGCAGCGGGAACAGCCGGGAAAGCGCGGCGGATAGACGTTACGCCGAAAAACGTCCTAGTTGCCCGAGCCCGGTGATCTTTCAGAGGGGTTGGCTGCTGGGTTTTTGGAGGGGTTATGGAGGTGCGTAATCAGCAGCGCAATATCCGCCGGGGTAATGCCGCTGATGCGACGTGCCTGGGCCAGGGTCACCGGGCGGATTTTGCTGAGTTTCTGTTTCGCTTCGTTTCGCAGCGGCACGATGGAATCGTAGCAGAACGTGGCGGGGATTTTCTTTTCCGCCAGGCGACGCTGCTTAGCGACTTCGTCACGCTGACGATCGATGTAACCTGCATATTTAATGTCATATTCGACCTGCAAAGCGGTCTGGCGGTCAACGGTGCGCAACTGAGGAATCCTGGCCGCCATCATATCCCAAGTTACTTCAGGACGTTTGAGATAGCGCGCTGCCAGGACATCGTCAACACTGTG
The DNA here is from genome assembly GCA_007124075.1 of Roseimaritima sp. Classification (GTDB taxonomy): domain Bacteria; phylum Planctomycetota; class Planctomycetia; order Pirellulales; family Pirellulaceae; genus Roseimaritima. The sequence goes on along the minus strand of SLFV01000281.1, from coordinate 6,615 downwards.
GCGTTCCAAGATCGCCTGCGCCTGCCGCATCGCTTCCTGCTTTCGTTCCAAATGCCTGATCCGCTCCCCGCTGACCAATCCCAGCCGAAAGGCCCAGGGTGTTAATCGCCGATCAGCGTTATCATGCCGGAGCAACAAACGATACTCGGCTCGACTGGTAAACATCCGGTAGGGTTCGTCCGTTCCCGCAGTGACCAGGTCATCAACCAGCACACCGATGTAAGCATCCTCGCGGCCCGGGACAAACATTTCCTTGCCAGCAACCTTCAAAGCCGCGTTCGTGCCCGCAATTAAACCTTGTCCGGCGGCTTCCTCGTAACCGGTCGTGCCATTGATCTGCCCGGCCAAAAACAGCCCTTGCACCCGTTTGGTTTCCAACCACGGCCACAACTGGGTCGGCGGACAGAAGTCATATTCCACTGCGTAGCCATACCGCATGACCTGGGCGTGCTGCAAACCGGGAACCAGCCGAATGATCTGGTCCTGCACGTCCCGGGGCAGGCTGGTCGAAATTCCATTAACGTAAACCTCTTGAGTCCTTCGCCCTTCGGGCTCCAGAAACAATTGATGCTGGTTTTTGTCGGCAAACCGCACGACCTTGTCCTCAATGGAGGGACAATACCGCGGGCCGCGCGAGTCGATTTGGCCACTGTACATTGGAGCCCGATGGAGGTTAGCGCGGATGATTTCGTGGACATGATCGTTGGTATACGTAATGAAACAGTCCATTTGCTTTTGTGGAAGGGTTTCCGTCAAAAACGAAAACGCCTGCGGGTCCTCGTCGCCGGGTTGTCGTTCGGTTTGCTGCCAATCGATCGTCCTCCCGGATAGCCGCGGTGGCGTGCCCGTTTTGAAACGCTGAAGCTCGAAGCCCAGTTCTCGTAATGCGCCGCTAATGCCGCTGGTCGTCCCCTCGCCAGCGCGTCCGCCAGCGGTTTTGGTTTCGCCAGTGTGCATGATCGCTTTTAGAAACGTGCCGGTCGTCAAGACCACACAAGGAGCCAGGTAGGTCGCTCCCCCCTGTGCCTGAATACCGTTAACGGTGCGACCCGCCGGCGATTCGGTTGTCAGTAATTCCGCCACGGTTTCCTGTCGAAGATCAAGGTTTTGCTGGTTTTCAATCAACCATTTGATTTCATTTTGATACGCTTTTTTGTCCGCTTGCGCCCGCGGACTGTGCATGGCCGGCCCTTTGCGGCGATTCAGCAGGCGAAACTGAATGCCGGTAGCGTCGATCGCTTGCCCCATCAATCCCCCCAGTGCGTCAACCTCGCGCACGATCTGCCCTTTGGCAACACCGCCAATTGCAGGATTGCAGCTCATCTGCCCCACGGTGTCGATATTGGTCGTCAGCAGCGCCGTCGACGCACCCAACCGCGCGGCCGCTGCTGCTGCTTCGGTCCCGGCGTGACCGGCACCGATCACGATTACGTCATAGTGGTAGATATTTTCAGCCATCAGTTCCGTTCTACTTGAGGTAGGGAAAGCATCAGCGGGATGATTCGTGCCTGGAAAGCATGACCGTTCTTTTTGGTTCAAGCCACACAACCGCTACAGCCGATCGACAGAGAGGTGATTTTAACCTTCATGATATGTGCCAATGCGAATACGTAAAAATTACGGGCCGCTAGCAATGCCGCGCATCAGTGCATCAAGATTCGCACTTGACTCGCTAACTGCGAAGTTTCCCAAAAAGACACTCGCTAGAAAATTCCCGCAGCTATCAACGATAGTGCTGGTTTTGACTCTGGCAAGCGCCCCTCAGACGGGGCTTGGGCAGGGGATCGATGCGTCCATGCCGACGCGTCCGGCCTCGGCATCCACCCCCAGTGCGCGGGCTGCTGCAGACCAACGTGAGCTGGTTCAGGGGATTTTTCTGAACATGAGTCAGTTTGAAATTCCGTTCACGGTTGAAACGGTTGGTGCTGAGCCTCGCGAGGTGCAACTTTTCGTGTCCAGGGATGCCGGGCAGCGATGGGAATTAACCGGTCGCCAGCCAGCCGGACAGCGTCGTTTCGTTTTCTCTGCGCCCACCGATGGTGACTACTGGTTTGCGACACGGACGATCGATGTGAATGGCCAACCACACCCGGGAGGCCAGGTTGCGCCGCAACTGCGAGTCACCGTCGATACCGTGAAACCCGAGCTTTCCGCGCGGGTTGATGCCGATGGCAACGGGCAAATCATTCTGGACTTCCGCATTAGCGACGATGCACCTTTGGCTGACAGCCTGCGGGTGGAATACATGACCGATGCGGTGCGGCAGTGGATACCCGTGACTTCCGCTTCGAAACCTAGTTTTCGAGAAAGCGGGGAGGTGATTGAGGGACGAATGGTCTGGGTACCCGAATCGCAATGGCGACATGTCTATGTTCGCGTTATGGTGCGGGATCGAGCCGGAAATCAAAGCGTCGTTACCAAGCAAGTCGAAAAGCCACGAGTGGCTAAGCAGGAAACGCCGGCCCAACTGGCCAGTGCCCCACGTGGCAGCGGTGCAATCGCGGGGCAGATTGCAGCAGGTCCGCCGGCTTACCACACTAGCTCTCCTGGTGAAGGAAAACACCCCCTATGGGGTGAGGCTTCCGGCCCGGTTTCGGCAAGTCCTCCGGGATATGCAAAAGTCGCCGATTCGACACTACCGTTACGCGGAAACCAGACTGGAAATGGCTTGCAGTTAAACGCCCCCACCGTGTCGGCTCCGCATGCCGAAACCGAATCAAGCGAGCGTTTCCCCCCGGAAACCGTCCAGCATGACTCTTCACAACCGGAGGAGGTTCGCCAGCGACAACGGCCGGAAGACGCGCTGCGCCCGCTGGGAAACGTCAATTTTGCGCGTCCCAACGGTCAGACAGAGACATCGCTGCCCGAGATGCTTCCGCCCCCCGCAGCGGTCCGCGACGACTATTATCCAACGTCCACCGAGGATTCCGATCGCGAATTGGAAATGCAGCCAGACCGATTACAGGAGCCTGAGTTTCCGCCGCAAGATCGCAGCGAAGCTATGCCAGATTACCGTGTCCAAAGTCCGGCGGGGGTGAACCGTTCCGGCCCAGTTCAGCAGTCGCCTCGGCGGAACATTACGCTCAACCAAATCCCACCCGGTGCGATTGTACGACAAAGTGGTAGCCGTTCATTCAGTTTGGATTACGAGCTGGAATCGATTGGCCGCTCTGGCATTGATTCGATTGAGCTGTGGGCCACCAAGGATTTCGGACGGACTTGGGATTTTTGGGACACCGATCCCGACGGAGAAAGCCCCTTCGACATCATCACCGCCGGCGATGGCGTGTACGGTTTCCGGATCGTCGTCGTCGGGCGGAATGGGCTGACAAGTCCGCGTCCGCTTGATGGCGAAGACGCTGACATTTACGTCATGGTCGATACCAGCAAACCGGTGGTACGAATTACGGGCGCACGATACGGCGAACAAGATGACACGGGGAAGCTGCTGATCTACTATAGTGCCAGTGATTCGCACGACAATTTGGCTCGGCGTCCGATCACGCTGAAGTTTTCCGAAAGCCCCAGCGGGCCATGGACCACAATCGCCACCGGGCTGGACAATGATGGGTTCTATGCCTGGCCGGCAGACCCGGAGTTGCCACCACGGATCTATCTGCGTGCCGAGGCGATTGATCGCGCAGGTAACATTGGAAGTGATACATTAGAACAGCCGATTGCAGTGGAAGGGCTCCGACCCCGCGCTCGAATCCGCGGATTCCAGCCGGTTCAAGAGTCTCCGCCAGCGGCACGGTTCCAATAAGGCGGAGACTGGTGAGCAGCAACCTCGCGCCACGTAAAGCGGAAACCCCATAACCGCGGGCTAGTGAAAGCCGGGCTAGCCCGGATATTGCATCTCGGCTGGGCCGCTGACTGCTGATGTGAAAGAACACCCGGCGGATCGTGACCCGGACCCGCGCGGTGAAAGCATCAAAAGATATGGATTCGCCATGGTCCGCGTGTGGCGCGTCTGATCTCCGGAGAAGACAATACAAGGGCAAGTAGCAATAGTGGTCATCGAGGCTATTGAAATGCCGCCGGTCCTGGTTGCCCGTGGGTGTTCTCATCGGTGGCGTCGTAGTCGAAAATGATTTCCTCAATCGGACTGTCGTAGCTGTCCAAAAATCTGTCCACAAGAATTTCCTGCAGCTCAAAGATGGCTTTGGATTCGATGTGGTTTTCGAATCGGCTATGGGTCGATGGGCCGCCTAGTGGTTCGTGTTGTTGGGATTGTGGTTTTCGGTCGGTGTGCGTCCGGCAGCGACTTGGAAGGCGGGGGCATGACGAAATTCTTGATGTATCGCTGGCGTTTCCGCAGAAAATTTTGCGGTTAGTAGGCTTGTGAAAAAGACGGGTGACCCTCTCCGACCTCTCCATTTCCTCGCGTTACAGCGAGGGAGAGCAAAATTAATCTCGGAGTCGCACGCGGGTCAGGCTTTAATCGGAATAGACGGTCTTGAAAAGGACTGCCTGATCGATCAGACGTTGCGCGTCCTCATCGTCAGCATCAGCTTGCACGTCAATACTGGTCAGCCTTTCCAGCCGTTCTTCAAACTGCTGCAGTGCATTCTGCCAACGTTCCTGTTCTTTGACGGCATCCGCGTTAACCGATTTTGCGGCTGTCACAGCCTTCTCCTGCTCCGCAAGCGATTGCTCTTTTTCCGCCAGCTTTCCCTCCTCCGCAGCGACCGCCGCCGCGAGCGAATCGTACTCCTTTTTAGACTTTTCCCGCGCAGTGGACATGCTAGCGACCGACTGGCTTAGGGCAACAACCTGCTTTCGCTTGCTGACTAGTTGCTGCAAAACTGTCACAAGACCCTCTTCCGCCTCAACAACTTTACCTTCCTCTTGACCATCTTTGATCAACTTTCCGATCTCCGCTTGCTTCTGCTCAACCTTACGTCGCAAATCATTCCGCGACTCCATCTCAGCAGCTACCTTCTTTTCCATTCCGCCGACTTCGCCGGCCTGCTGATCGATCTGCTTCTGAAGCAGTTCTTGCTGTGCCCGCAGATCATTCTTCCGAGTTACGATTGCGCCTCTATCTGCTTTCAGTTCATCTAGACGCTTCAACGCCACGTCCAGCGGCCCCTGCGTCGATTTCACCTCCTGCAACGCAGTGGCGATTCGTTCTTGCAACAACGGTGGATTCGCGGGCAACTGCGTAGCGGAATCCTTAGGATTCTCAACCGACCAGGCCGCAACAAAACCCGCCCAATCGCCACCAAAAGCTTGCTTGCTGTCATGCGAGATGGCTGCCTGCAGTGCCCAGTCGGATAGCGCGGGAAATTCGACTTTCTGACTACCTGAAGCATCCCATAATTTGACTTTTTTATCTTTACCCGCAGTGACTAATTGACCTTGGTGGTCAAACGCAACTGAAGTCACCCCACCGCTGTGAGCGTTGATTGAACGCAAAACCTTGCCTTCGTTTACCTCCCACAACTTGACCGTTCCATCGTCACTGGCCGACGCCAATACGTTGCTGTCATCCCGCCAAGCTAAAGCGTTGATCGCATCTTTGTGCTCAGTCAGATTCAAGTACTGTCGCCCAGTATCGGCTTCCCAAACGATCAGTCCCGCCGAACGATCAGACGAAGCAAGTAAAACTCCGTCTGGACTGTAAGCAACGTCCAATATCCAGTCCGTGTGCTTTTTGATATCGTGCAACAACTCGCCGTCAGCGACATCATAAATCCGCAACATTTTCTGGGGGCCCCCCAGTGCAATCCGACTCATGGACTCGTTCACGTCAGCACCCAGCACTGTGTCCAGTTCGTCCCCAACGGTCGCCATTCGATCCCCGGTCCGAACATCGTAAATCGCTACGACACCCAAGGCCGCGTCTGCGCCACCACCCGCAATCAAATAACTTCCATCTCGACTGAAACGGAGCGAATGAATCGATCCTTCGGGAAAAGGGACAACACCCAGAAAATCACCGCTCTCCGTGTGGTAGAAAACGACCTGACGTTGACCCCCAATCGCAATTACCGGAGCCCAAGGGCTGGCCGCCATTGCAGTGACCGCAAACGCGCGAGACGTCGCCAACGCGGGTTGCATCACCATGGATTCCGGCATTGCAGCTTCGCCCTCCGGTTTCCCTGAAACCGAACCGGATGCCGCCATTAGGTTTGTCTTCTTCTTTGAAACTTTCGAGCCAGAATTCTCCAGCAATCCACCCGTAATCCAATCGCGGATCAAATTAACTTGCTCATCCGGAATTCGTGGCTGATCGGGGGGCATCACCGGGGTATCTTCGTGCGCAACCAACTGCCACAATCGGCTGCCCTCGGCATCCCCGTCGTAGACAATTTCTCCGCCGCCACCCCCTTCCATGGTCGCGGCGTAGGAATCCAGTGCCAAACCACCTTTCGCCTCTCCCTGATTGTGGCAATTAAGGCACTTCTCCCGAAAAATCGGCTTGATATGGTCTTCAAACGTAATCTTCTTGACTGCGTCTTCGGACTCCGCAGACAGGGAGACCACGCAGGAGCATGCACAGCAGACCGACAGAAAACCAATCACGAGATTCCGGAACATTTTCAAAAACCATATCTAGGATATCTAGTTGTACATCTAACGCATTGGACCACAAACGTGGGCAAACTACAT
>SLFV01000503.1 GCA_007124075.1 Roseimaritima sp. | reverse complement strand
GGATCGATGGTTTGCGTCGGCGTTGGGGAACTGACCGGTTCGTGCTGCTGGTCAAGTTTGTCTTTGCTTGCGGTTTGTTGGGATTGGCCCTCTCGACCTCCAAAACGATATCTTTGCTGTTGATGCCGCCGCTGGGGGCGTGTTGGATGATGGTCATGACGACGCTGAACGCGACCGCCCAGATGAACCTTCCCCAGTCGATCCGGGCCCGCGGCATGGCCTGTTTTTTAACCTGCCTAGCGCTGGGGATGTCCTGCGGTTCGCTCCTGTGGGGGCGTTTATCGGCGATGCATGGTTTGGCTTTCAGTGTCACGGTTTCGGCCATGCTCCTGTTGGCTACCCTGGTCTTTGCGCCGCTACTTTCGCTCGGCACCGCGTTGACCGATGAAAGTTAACCGCCATGTGTAGCAGGAACCCTGACTTGAAAAACTGTCCGTGCACGCTTCCGCCGGGCGAAGCTGGGAAACTTTGCCCCTTGTTCCCGGGCGGAATGAATCGGCCTAGTCAGAACGGAATCGGTTGTGCTATGCAGACCCTCAGAATTTGCTTTGCGGTATCGTACTGAAGGGCTTCATCGTACCTGCGAGATGAAACGGCCACTATTGTCCATTTTTGCTTGCCTACGCTGTTTCACGCGAAGGACTGCTGCGCACGTGGCCGTCGGCGTGACCAAGTCGCGGAACGGGATGCGGCAGCACCGACGGATTGCAGTCGGTTTGCTGATGTTCTGCTTGCTTTGTGCACCGGGCTGTGTCCGCCGGCGATTGACGGTCCGGACGACCCCGCCAGGTGCGGTGGTGTCGGTGGACAATCAGGTAATCGGCACCGCTCCTGCGGCGACGTCTTTCGTATACTACGGGACGCGGGAAATCCGTGTCGAAAAAGATGGGTACCAAACCGAGGTTTTGAAACGTCGGCTATACGCACCGTGGTACCAATGGCCTGGAATTGATTTCGTTACCGATACGCTGTGGCCGTTTGAAATCCGAGACGAGCGGATTATTGACGTGGAATTGGTGCCCAAACAGGTTGAGCCGTTGGAACAGGTGATGCAACGGGCGGACCAGCTGCGCGGTCAGTCCCGAACCGGCGTGGTCACGGCCCCACTCCTACCGGCTGCCAGCACGTCACCACCCCGTGAAAGCGAAGAATTACCTTCCACCGGGATTCCTAGCGGAGGGATGGTTTTTGAAAATGCGCCTTGATCAACAGGCAGGGTGAATGTCGCTTTCGTCAGCAGCCGACGGCCCCGATCTGCAATTCAAAGTGCTGGCAGTGGTTCGTCTAGCCGTAGATTATCAATCAGGCGTGTCGTTCCCAGCCTGACCGCCAGCAAGGTGATGGTTTTTTCGGGCAGCAGAGGAACCGGTTCCAACGTCTCGGCCGGCACAGCGACCGCATAGTCAATTTCGGTGATATCATGGTGCGCTAAAGTGTCTCGCAATGTTTTTTCCAGTGCCACGGCCTGTCGCTGTCCGGTTGCGAATACCGCGTGGGCTCCGCGGAGGGCTGCAAATAGACCCGCTGCCTGCTGGCGCTGCCGGACCGAAAGGTAGCGATTGCGAGAACTGAGAGCCAAACCATCACGTTCGCGCACCGTGGCAACAATCTTGATCTCGATTCCAAAGTCCAATTCTTGGTTCATCCGCTGAATCACGATGGCCTGCTGGAAATCTTTGTGTCCAAAAAACGCGTGCGTTACCGGCAAGATGTTAAAAATTTTGGAGACGACCGTCGTTACCCCCTGGAAATGATGGGGTCGATACTGACCCTCCCACGGTTGGGCGATTCGAGGAGGCTGGACGAACGTGCTGGCGTTGGCCGAATACATCGTGTGATCATCGGGAACAAAGACAGCAGCGGTGCCGGCCGATCGAAGGAGGTCCAGGTCTTGCTGCAACGTCCGGGGATAACGCGCAAAATCTTCGTCCGGTGCAAACTGCTTCGGGTTGACAAAAATCGTGGCCACACACCGGTCGCAGTTCGCGACGGCTTTGCGAACCAGTTGCAAATGTCCTTCGTGCAGTGCTCCCATTGTTGGCACAAGGCCCACCCGTTCCCCGCGACAACGCCGTCGCAGCACCCAGTTGCGGGCGTCCGTCTTTCCCTTGAAAACCAGCATGAAGTCTAGCCTCGGAGGTAGGTTTCGATTTGTTCGGCCTTGCGGAGCAAATACTGCGAATGTTTCTCGCTGTTGGCAATTAAACGATTAGATTGTCGCAATTGCAGTTCAAACTCCTCGGCAAACTTGCGCTGTTGATCGTCACGCCACGTCTGTTGAAGGTTTTGCATGTGTGCTGACAAGGCTGCGTTGCGCTGCTTCATTTCTTCCGAGTAGGCGCGCAGGTGCGCAGCAAAACGCCGTAATTGCTCCGGGTCGGCGATCGCTTGGTTCATTGGCTAGATTCCTCTGGCAGGATCGGGGGTCGGCGACTTGCTTTCGGCCGCCAAAGCCGTTTCGGCAAGCTGTAAATGATGCAAATAAAGTTTCTTGGTCTGCGTAAAACCCAGAGTCGTCGCCAATTCGACCGCCGCGCGCATCGCCGCGACGCGGATCTTGGGCGAGGCGGGGCAAGCCTTGCGAAGCGCCGCAGCCCGGTACGCTACCAACGCCTCGGCCAGCTTATTGGTTGCCTGGAAACATTGTCCCCGGATCAAGTGCGCCGCTGGCGCATGCTGTATGTTCTCCGTGGCGGCTTCGGCTTCTCGGAGCGCTTCGTCGAATCTGCCCAATTCCTTTAGCGATTCCGCGCTCACAATCCGCAAGCCGACGTTGCCGGGGTCACGTTCCAACCGCGCCTTGCAGACATCAACGCGGCGGCACGCCCAGTCGGTTTGAGACCGTTCCAGTTCGCGCTGCGCCTCGGGCGTCCCTAGACGCTGGGCCAGTTCCGCGACTTGCTGCAGTTGCTGCATCGAAGCCGCCAGACTGGCCTCTTCCAGTTGCCAAACGACCTGCGGCTCGTCCGGATGAACCTCCAACGCCTTTGTCAGCGTCCGTCTCGCCTCGACCGGACGATTCTGCTTCCGGTAAATCTCCGCCAATTCCAAATACGCGGCCAAATCCGACGGTTTGGGCCGCAGGTATCGCTCCAATTCCTGCTGACGCTGCACGCTGACTGGCTGGGAGTCGGTCATCCAAATGGGTTCCTAAATCGATGCAAAGTCACAACAGACAATGCCTATTCTGATCGGTGTCGTGCCGCATCGTCAATAAATCTGGTGGGGCTTAGCGGGAAAGTGAACCCAGAGGGTATCGGTCAACAGGCCTGTTCTCTATTTTGAGTGGGATTGCATCGTCGGTTATCGTTGGAATTCTGATTCAACTGCGAAGGAAACGCATGTCGCGTCGCTTTATTAATCAATTGACTGAACAGGAAAGTATTGACGAGATTTTTCTGGTTGCTGACAAGCAGTTGCGTGCCAATCGTCAGGGCAGCCACTATCTGCTGCTGAAGCTCAGTGACCGAACCGGCAAGATCACGGCGATGCTGTGGAACGCAGAAGATCGAGTGGTCGATGGTTTTCAACGCGGGGACTACGCGCGCTGCCAAGGGCGTACGCAGTTATACAACGGCAATTTACAGGCAATCCTGACGTCCGTGCATAAAATTGAAGACGATCAGGTTGAACGGAGCGACTTCGAGCAATTTGATGCCGGGGCCAGTGAGCGGAACGAATCGCGGCTTCGGGAGTTACTGGAGGGCATGCGAAATGTACACCTGCGCCGTCTGGGACAGGCCTTCTTAGGCGATCCGGAATTCATGCCAAGATTTCGACTTGCCCCGGCAGCGATCAGCAATCATCACGCCTTCCCGGGAGGCTTGTTATTGCACACGCTGGAACTGATGGAATTGGCCGCCTTGGTCGCCCCCCGATATCCGAAGCTGGACGCTGAATTGTTGGTTATGGGGGCGTTCCTGCACGATTTGGGCAAGACGGAGGAAATGTCTTTGGTCGGTGAGTCCACCTACACCGACCGTGGGCAACTGGTTGGGCACATTGTGATTGGTGTCCAAATGCTGGGAGAAAAAATGCGGGAGGTTGCGGAAGGACATGGCGAAGCGATCCCATGTGAGCTTCGCTGGCACCTGGAGCATTTGATCATAAGCCATCACGGCAATCTGGAATTTGGCAGCCCCAGGTTGCCCGCCAGTTTGGAGGCGTTGGCGCTGCACCACCTGGACAATTTGGATGCGAAGCTAGCAGCCGCAACCAGCGTGATTGAAAGCGACCTCTCAGGTGATGAACGCTGGACGAACTACAATCCCGTGATGCAGCGGAAATTCTTGAAGCCGTAGTCCAATGTCGAAGAAGGCACAGACCCTTTAATTAACCCTTTTAACCTTTTCGAACTTTCCAGTCTTTCAGCGCGGTCTTCAGAGGTTCAGCCCCCTCTTTTCCATAGGCCGTCGAGCCTGCCTGATTGCCTCGCGATCCAGGGAAGCCTTATACTCTTTGGGAAAACCGCGGCGCTGTTGACAATTAATCCATGCTGGCAAATCACAAGGGTTTACCTGCAACGTCATGTCTGATCAAACTTGGGTGATTGGATCGTCACAAACTTGCGATCTTCTGATCGATCAACCGACCGTTTCGGCCTACCACTGCGTCTTGCTTCGCAAAGATGACAACTACTTTCTGTCTGATTGTGGCAGCACCAACGGCACCTTTTGTGATTCGCGACCAATCGAGCAGAAACTTCAGGTTTACCCTGGGTCACACGTGACGTTGGGGCATTCCTTGCGTCTGCCGTGGCCCACAATCGCCGGGGCTAGGCAGATCGTGACCATAGGACGCGACCCCTCGAATGATCTGGTTCTAGATCATCGAAATGTTTCCAGCTCACATGCTCGGCTGATTCTCGGATTTGCCAAAACCTATGTACTGGAAGACCTTGACAGCAGGAACGGTGTCTCCGTGATCGTACGAGGCGTGCGCTGCCGGATTCGCCGGGCGGTGGCAGTGGAACCCGTTCAGACGGTGTACATTGCCGATCACGCGGTCGAGGTCGGTAAGTTGTTAGAAATCGCATTGGCAAAGACACCGCGTCCTGCGCCATCGCCAGCACCCCGCGGAGGCACGGTCACGACCCAGCCGGTCACAACGATACCAAGCACGGTGGGGGCTTTTTTTTCTGAAACCCAGCCCACGACCGTCGTCCCTTCATCCGGCGAACGGACAACGCAATATGTGTTGTGGTTTTTTCTGGGCTTCCTGGCGTCGGTCGCACTGTATCTATTGGTCGGCCTATTGGGTGCGGAGTTAAAACAGAAATCGTGGGATCGGTCGCCGCCGGTCGAATGGTTTGATTAAGCGCTGGACCTGTGACCGCAGTTGCTATACTGCAGTGGAGTGTCTCCGTCGAAGCGGACACTCCACGGTGCAATCGATTCGCAAGTCATGCCACGCATGAACTTGTATACCCCGCCTTCCCACCATCTCAGGAATCGCCTTGATGTTTTCCCACTTAGCGTTACCGCGTGCGATTTTCCCCCACTGCGTCAGGGTCTACAGTATTGTGTTGCTGGCTGTCTCTTGGTCGATCGCAGGGCGCGCTGAAGAATCAACGCAGAGTCAGGGACTGGCCGGGTTGCGATTGGCTCGATTCGATATCGATGCCACACCCCCGGTTGGTTCGATGATGGCCTACGACCGCGTCATCCGGGTTGAGGAATTGGGGCTTCGTTGTCGTGGAATCGTTTTGCTTGGCAGGCAGGAACCGATCGTTCTGTGCGCGGTCGACTGGATTGGAATTGGCAACGAGGCTCACGACCGATTCCGTGAGGTGTTAGCGCGCGCTGCGGGAACCAGTATGCAGCGAGTCGCCGTGCATACACTGCATCAGCATGACGCCCCCCGCAGCGATTTTACGGCGGAAAGATTACTGATCGAAGCTGGCGTCAGCGACCTTGGTGGACACGACAATGCGTTTGCACGCGAAGTCCTGAACCATCTAAACGAAGCGGTGCAGGTGGCTGTTGAAAACGCAACTCCCGTTACACATTACGGCTTTGCCACCGCGATCGTGGAACAAGTCGCATCCAATCGTAGGATCAAAGATGAATCAGGGAAGGTGAGGGCCACGCGCTATACGGCCTGTCGCGATCCCCAACTTCGTGCGGAACCCGAGGGTGTGATTGACCCGGAATTGAGCCTCCTGACGTTCTGGAATCAGTCCACACCCGTGGCGGCGATCAGCTATTACGCAGTCCATCCGCAAAGTTACTACAGGACGGGAGTGCCCAGCCCTGACTTTCCCGGGATTGCGCGCTGGATGCGGTCTCAGGATTTGCCCAACGTTCTGCACCTTCATTTCAACGGTGCAGGGGGGAACCTGGGGGCCGGAAAATACAATGATGGGTCTCCGCCCAATCGCTTGATCCTGGCACAACGGATGGCGTCGGCGATGCACCAAGCCTACATGGAGACGGAAAAGCAACCGTTGTCACCGGAGGATATCGGTTGGTCGGTGGCTCCGGTTCGCCTGCCGCCTGGGGAGCATTTGCAGGAGGAGACCATGCGAGCGGATTTGCAGAATTGGAAAACCGGCCAATTCGTTGCAAGACCCGATAAACTAGGTTTCTTGCTGCGATATAAAACCGGGCATGAGATTGAACTAAGCTGTTTTCGTGTCGCCGATGCGCGGATTTTGCATTTACCGGGCGAGCTATTTGTGGAATACCAACTGGCTGCTAAGGCGTTGCGCCCCGACCTGCATGTGGCGATGGCGGCCTACGGTGACTATGGGACAGGTTATATCGGAACCGCAGCGGCCTACGACGAAGGGGGGTACGAAACCAGTGCCCGGGCATCCAATGTCGATGCGCGAGCCGAAGCGATTTTGATGGCTGGGATTTCAGAGCTGCTGGAGGTGAAGGAATAATCATGACATTACTCAACAGAACAAAAAGAATGACGCAAGTGATCTGTCGGACGCTAACACTAACGGCGATGGTTTGGTGTTTTTCGAGCGCGGTGGCGGAGGAGGATTTTGCTGCTCAGCTTCCCAGAATCCCCGTAACCGAAGCATCGCAGACGTTGCGCAACTTCAGCACTGTGCCAGGATTTGAGGTTCAGCTTGTTGCGTCGGAACCGCTGATTGGGACCCCGGTGGCGATCGAATGGGACGCCAAAGGTCATTTGTACGTTTGCGAGATGCGAGGTTACAGCGAGGAGCGTGACGAACAATTGTCGCGGGTTTCGTATCTGCGAGACACCAACGGCGATGGGCAGTTCGACACCGGAACTGCATTCGTAACGGGGTTGCTGTGGCCGACGGCAATTTTCCCGTTCGATGATGGTTTGTTTGTGGCCGATGCGCCCCACGTCTATTACTGCAAAGACACCAACGGGGATGGTACCGCCGACGTTCAAGAGATCGTGCTGACGGGATTCAATGTTTCTAATGTCCAGGGCTTACTGAACTCCTTTCGGTGGGGCTTGGATAACCGAATCCATCTGGCTTGCGGTACCGTGGGCGGAAAAGTCCGGCGTGCGAGTGACCCCGTGGAAGCCGCGTTGGAGGTCCGCGGACGTGATTTGGCTTTTGATCCCAGAACCTTCGAATTCGAACTAACCAGTGGCGGGGCTCAGCATGGAATGTGCTTTGACGACTGGGGACGCAAGTTTGTTTGTTCTAATAGCGATCACATTCAGCAGGTGGTTTATGAAGATCGCTATGCGGCGCGGAACCCGTGGCTGCGAGCAACCGGGGCGCGCGTCTCGATTGCTTCTGATGGGCCACAAGCCGAGGTCTACAGGACCAGCCCGATCGAACCTTGGCGAATTGTCCGCACACGATTGCGAGTCTCGGGGGTGACCCCCGG
>SLFV01000246.1 GCA_007124075.1 Roseimaritima sp. | reverse complement strand
TCGCAACCGTGGCGGAACTGACATTTGACGTGGTGGATGATTACGACCCGATCGAAACGGGGGCGGAAACGACTTACACGGTGCGGATCAGCAATCGTGGGTCACGCGATGACGCCAATGTGCAGTTACGTCTCCAGTTGCCGCCGGAGTTGGAATTGGTCAGCGCGGACCGTAACGCTGGCACCGACGGTCAGGGGATGGTGGTCTTTGAACCGATGCCGCATCTGAAGGCGGATCAGCAGGAAATCTATCGTGTCCGAGTTCGGGGCGTCCGCCCGGGGACTCACAAGATTCAGGCCATTCTTACCAGTGATCAATCCCAGGTTCCTGTCATCAAAGAAGAAAGCACGACGGTTTACGCCGATCAATAAAGCAGCGTTACGATGCAGTTTCCCGAGAACGCGGTCGAAGTTCCCCGCCCACAGCGTTGGGACGAACCTTTCGATCCCGAAATGAGCGACAGCGAGGTGGCATGGCTTCTGACCAGGAAACCGTTTTCGCAACTGGATAACAAAGCCTTCCCCCGCAGCGCTCCATTGGCAGCGATTTTGCGCAACGATTGCCGTTTGCGGCGTCATCGTCCGGGTGAAGTGATCGTGCGCGAAGGGGATTACGGCAACAGCGCGTTCCTGGTACTCTCGGGCAACGTCCAAGCCCTGCTGACGCGATTGCCACCGGCGCAACTGGGGCGTTCCTCACCGGTCAAGCTGACTTGGCGACAGGCGTTGAAACAATTGTGGAACCAGTCGTTGTATCCGGAATCACGCACGCCTGCCGACGTGCATTCGCAACTTGGTCCCCGGATTGAACAGGCGGACCGACGAACGACGGTTTTTTTGCAAGATTTCGATGGTGTGCTGTCAGATCGGCAAGACCTTTCGCTGGGTCCCAATGATCTGTTTGGTGAAATTGCCGCGATGTATCGCTCCCCACATGTCGCTACGGTCGTGGCTCAAACCGAAGCTGTTTTGCTGGAAATTCGCTGGCAAGGATTGCGGTTGATTCGTCGCGATGGTCGATTTTCGCAGCAACTGGAACACCATTACCGGCAGCATTGGCTGAAGACGCACTTGCGCCAGACGCCAGCATTTCGGTACCTCCCCGAGGACGCCTTGCAACGGGTCGCCGATTCGGTACGCATGCGATCGTTTGGACGCAACGAATGGCATAACGACTTTGAAAAGACGCGGAAATTACCCCCCGCAGAACAGATCGAAGCCGAACCTGTTGTCGCGTCGGAGGGGAGCCATCCGATTGAGTTGGTTTTAGTCCGTGCGGGTTTCGCCCGCGTTTGTCATGATTATGGTTCTGGACATCGCACGACCGCCTACTTGTCCAAAGGCAGATTGTTCGGGCTGGAAGAAATCGTGCATAACGTTTATCGCCCAGAGGGTGCCCCGCCGATCCCATTGCAAAACTCATTGCGAGCGGTCGGGTTTGTGGACACGTTGCACATTCCTCTTGAGGTGGTGGTGGAAGACCTCCTGCCCTACATTCGCCGCTCGGAATTGCCACGCCCTTTGCTTTCTACACGGCAGCAACGGACCGCGGTGGCACCGCTCCCGCTGCCCACCACGGGACGCCCCGAAGGTGAAGCCGAACTGCCAACGGGGCTATTGGAGTTTATCGTTCAGAACCGGTTAAATAATGGTCAGCAGGCAATGCTGATTGATCTGGACCGCTGTACGAGGTGTGACGACTGTGTCACCGCTTGCGCGAAGACCCACGATGGGAATCCCAGGTTTGCTCGCGTGGGCCCAAGGTACGACCGGTTACAGTTTGCTCAGGCCTGCATGCACTGCCTGGACCCGATCTGCATGATTGGTTGTCCGACGGGTGCGATCGCACGAGACGCCGCGACCGGCACGGTCCGTATTCACGAACCGATCTGTGTCGGTTGCGGGACGTGCGCCAACGCTTGCCCCTATCAGAACATCCAGATGGTTGAAGTCCGGGACCAGCGCGGGCGTTTTTATCGCGACCAGCAAACGCAGTTTCCGATCCTCAAAGCTACCAAATGCGACATGTGCCAAAGCCAGCCCAGCGGCCCCGCTTGCGTGGCGGCTTGTCCGCACGACGCGTTGACCCGGATTGACCTCAGTCAAGTCGACGCATTGCAGGACTGGTTGACCCAGCGTGGTGTGCCCGGACAGGAGGCCACGTGAATCGATTTCTAAAAAGACGTTGTCTCGGGAGCAGTCTGACGGCGGTGGCGATCGCTATCCTGGTTTTGGCAACCTGGGTAACAAAGCAACGGTTGGGGCATGCCGCTTTTTTGACCGGTGGGACGACGCTGGCGTGCGTCTTTCTGCTGATCCTGATCGGACTGCGGCGTCGCGTGCCTATGTTGCCTCTGCTGTCGATGTCCACTTGGGTGCAGATTCATGTCTACACCGGTTGGTTCGTGCTGGCGGCTTACTGTTTGCATGTTCCCCGTCTGTTCGTTTCGGGGATGTTTGAGGGAGGATTGGCGACGCTGTTTTGGGGCTGCATGGGAAGCGGGTTTTACGGGCTGTACGCCAGTCGTAGGCTGCCGCGAAAACTTTCAGCGGTGGGAAACAATGAGGTTCGTTTTGAACAAATCGGCTGGCAACGCCACGCGATCGCCGAAGCAGCCGATGCACTGTTGCAGGAGTTAAAAGCCACGCCAGCAGCAGTCGTGCTGGCCGATTTTTATCGTGCTTCGCTACAGCCGTTCTTTTTGGGCAGACCCAGTGCGGCGTATGTTGCCATCCCCAACGGAACGCGGCGACGTCGCCTGCTGAACCGTCTGGGTGATTTGGATCGCTATCTGGAAGACCAAACCCGTCAAACCGCCAACCGCTACGCCGCGCTGGTGCGGCTCCGCGATGATCTGGACTACCAGTATGCCTTGCAGTTTCGGATGCGTGTCTGGTTGATTGTACATGCCGCGTTGTCGATCGGACTGCTGACCTGGGGCTGTCTCCACGCTTTACTGGCGATCCGCTTTTCGGGGTAATCGGCCATTATGCGACGCGACGACTTTCGCTTGCCCTCACCACCTCCCAGCGACCGTCCGACGGATCGCTGGGTGTGCGGAAACGCCGACCGAGGCAAGCTGTGCCCCTACGGTCCATCACCTGAGGGCACCTGCCTGATGACAGGTCCCTGCCAGCCACGAGACCAGAACGGTAAATTCCAGTGTAGACGCCCTGCCTGTCTGGGTGGAAAATGCAGTTCCGGGCCCACCGCGAAGGGGGAATGTGGACTGCAGCCTGCCCCCTGCATTCCACGGCTTTCATGGCATGCCCGCCGCCACCGCTGGACGGTCGTCATGGCAGCCAGCTTGGTGGCCGTATTGATGGTGATGCTTGGGGTGCCTTGGCAGCAGACGCCTCTGCGTCCGGGGGAATTGCACCGTTCACATGCGCAAATTCTGGAAGGACGTTTGGCATCCCAGCGCTGTGCCTCCTGTCATCCTGCGGCGAAAGGTTCCCTGTTGCAATGGTTCGTTTCCGCAGGTGATCAACATGCCCATGTCACCCAAACCCAGTTATGCATGGATTGCCATCACGCGACGATACCGCAGGCGCGGGCTACCTGGGCGCATCACTTAAGCGAGCAGCAATTGGATGCGATTAGCAAACAACGGCAGGCCAGCGGAGAGTCCTGGCATGATCGCTTGCCTGGCCCCCCCTTTGCGTCGACCCAGGTGCAATGCAGCGCTTGCCACAGAGAGCATCATGGCGCGAATGCTGATTTGACGATGCTGACCAACCAGCAATGTCAGACCTGTCACAGTGATCGCTTCGCAAGTTTCGCCGACGGCCACCCGCAGTGGACACGTTATCCTTACACCCAGCCGTATACGATTTCCTTTGACCATCTCTCCCACGCTTTGAAGCACTACGCGCAAGGCGGGCCTGACGGCACATCGCTCGATTTTGATTGTCGCCAATGCCATCAGATCGACCATCACGGGGAGGTTTCCCGGGTTAATCCGTTCGAACAATCCTGCGCGGGCTGCCACCAACAAGGCTTGGAAGTAGAAATCGGCGCTGGTCTGGATTGGGTATCGGTCCCGTCCTTGCCGGTGAAACCGGATAAGCCGGAGCAGTGGCCACGATCCGCAACCGGTTTTTACGATGGTCAGATTACGCCCCTGACGCGGCTGTTGCTGGCCAGTGATGCGGAGGCGACCGCTGCGTTGCGGGAGTTGCCCGCTGCGGATTTCGAGCGGGTCGATTCGCGCGATCCGCGTCAGCAGTTGGCGGCCGAGGAAATCGCCACCGCAATTGCTGGCCTGTTGGAATCGGCCGCCAACGAAGGTGCGGTGGTGTTGCGGCAGCGATTGCGTTTCCAGGGGGCATCGGTCGACACCGTGCAGAAAGTCCTGGCGGGCCTGTCCGATGAACTGTTGGAAGTGGCTTACCGCGAATGGTTTATCGACGGCGGCCAAGATGCGTTGGCTGGGGAGGCTGGCGCAGTCCAGGACACAAAACTGCCGGCATCAGAGGCCCGATCGCCGGTGACCGGTTGGCAACGCGATGCGTTTCGGCTGTCGATTGGCTATCGTCCCGGAGGGCATGCCGATTCGGTGCTGACCGGATTATTGGATTTGGTTTGCGACCTGCCCACGCACTCAAAGCTGACTGCAGAAATCTTGCAGCTTCCCGCCGTGGCTGCCTGTGTCCGCTGCCATCCCCTGCGGACATCGCAGACGGCAACACGGAAGAGGCCGTGGGTGGCGAATCGTTCCAGCGAAAAACGGAAAACCTTCACGAAGTTTTCTCATCAACCCCATTTACAGATCCCCGCCTTGCAGGATTGCCAACACTGTCATCAACTGAACATCCCCCTAGCAGATTTGCAGCATGCTGGTCTGGTTGGGCTGCAAGCCAATCCCAGCGATTCGGCGGGTCAGTTCCGGTTATTGGAAAAGAACTCCTGTGCGGCTTGCCATCGACCATCTGCGGCAGGCGATCAATGCACTCAGTGCCATAATTATCACATCACTCCTTAACGGCCTGGGAACAAGGGGTCTGCCCTACGGTCGCCGGAAGATACCGCTGCGGGATGCATCCAGGTCGTCCAGCCAATCGCGCCACCGCCGGACTTCGATTTCTGTCAGCGTTGGTTTGGGCAACACCGGCAGCCAATCGGTTTGGCCCGTTGCCGGATCGCGAACCGAGACCGTTAAAAGACCATTGACGTCGACTTTGAAACTCAGTTCCACGCGGGAATCCAGACTGCTGGATTCAGGGACACGTTGGGTTCCGAGCGTGCGCCACGAACCTTCCACCGAGTTGCGGGATTCGACCAGCGTCAAGGTTCTGGAAAGGGTTTCGTCATCGCCCTGCATGTTCAGTCGGCGGTGGGTCCGTGCCGGCAGAACCGTTCCGCGCGGTACCACGGGCAAAATTTTCTTGCTGGTTTTTCCGTTCTTCCCCGGGGTTCGCACCAAAATCCCCAAATCGTGCGGGGTGCAGGCCTGCGGCGGCAGCGGAATGCCATCCCGACCGGGCAGTTCGCCAGCGACGGCCAACGCGGCACCCTTGGCTAAATCAAGACGTTCCAACGAACGCAATGGAACCCGTTCCCCCAGATATCTGCGCAACACGCGACGAAGCGGAGGCAGCTTTGCAATCACTCCCACCGTCAGACACGACTGGATTGCATTCCCGCCGTTTGCGGAACCCGAAAGCACGTCGTCAATCCTACGTTCGAATTCGTCAAGCCATTGCCGACATTCGGCAAACAACGCCTCCCGATGCAAGGTCAGTCGGCGCGGCTGACCACCGGCAATGAATTCGAGGGTCGCTTGATTATTTAACAAGAAATGGCTCAGTGCCCGCTCGCAAGCCACCTGCAACTGAGCCGCATCGCGGAGCGAGCGTCGTGGTTCGATACCGTATTTTTCCTTGCATTGCTCCGCCGCCAAGTCGACCAATTTTTGTTGCCAAGTCAGGGTGCCCGTGTGCAACTGCCCGGAAACCGCCAACTGTTGCAGGCGGCCGCTGACACGTCGCAGCAGCACAACCTCGGTGCTGTTGCCCAGTACACAAACCACAAGCTGGTGCTGGGGGCTTTCGGCACACGCATCTGGACCCAGTGGTGACCAGTCATCCATCAAAGCTGCCTGGGCGGCCGCCACCGAACGGTCAACCAATCGCACCTCCGGCAAACCGGCAATCTGACAAGCCTGCAGAATGGCGCGGCGATGCAGTTGGTCGTAACACGCCGGCACCGTGACCGCAGCGGCCAGTGGCGACTGTTTGTGGTGCCATGCGTTGTACGAAATCTTGCGAATCAGCATCGCCAGCAAGACCTCCGGAGGGCAACAAGTCCCCGCGACACGACGCTCGACAATCGCTTGGCCTAAATACAATGGCAAACAATGCGTGACGCGTTCCGGGTTTTGCAACCGCACTGCGATCGCCGTATCACCGACCTGAACTTGATCCGATTGACTGTGGATCGCCAGACGCAGCAGAGGTTTGTTGCGGCCGCCCGCAAAGAGTGCTTCCACGTCTCCAGCCGGATTGGCGCGTGCCGCAGTGCCATAGAACATTCCCAAGTCAATGCCCAACACCTCGGTCGACGCGGGTGAGGAAGTCGTCTCCAGCCCCGCCGCCGTCGGGTTCTCGCTGACGACACGCGTCGCTCCCGCCAGGGCATACCCCTGACCACCGCTGAGCGTTCGCCACCGGTCAATGTCTTCCAGCAACTCTGACACAGTGGCATACCGGTCAAAGGGCCGCTTGGCCATCATCCGCTGAAACATGTGGTCGATACGCACGTCAACATCCGATCGCAGCATGCATAAATCCGGGACCGTTTCATGCCGATGACTGCGGACCTGTTCCAAGGTGCCTCCTTGGAACGGCGTACTACCAGTCAGCATGAAAAAGAAGGTCACCCCAAGGGAGTAAATGTCCGCACGCGCGTCGGCATCAGCAGCCGATTCCAACTGTTCAGGCGACATGTATTCGACGGTCCCGACCAGCCGATTAGGCTCAATCGAATCGCGAACATCCCTGCCAACCGATGCCAAGCCAAGATCCAGGACTTTAATCACCCGATCGAGTGTCAGCATGATGTTGGCGGGTTTGATATCCCGATGGACGATGCCGGAGCGATGGACCTGCTGCAATCCTAACGCGGCTTGTCGGAGATTTTCGACCGCATCGCCGACCGCAAACGGACCGTCACGCGTTACCAATTGGCTAATGGTCAACCCATCGACATATTCCATTGCCAAGAAGTGGATCCCAGCGACCTTCCCCGCATCAAACGCAGTCACAATGTTGGGATGCATCACGCGTGCGGCCGCTCGGACTTCGCTGTAAAAACGTTTTACCGACTTCGGGTTGTCCATCCTCTCGGCAGGCAAAACCTTCAACGCCACTTTCCGTTCCATCGGACCATGGGTTGCCAAATAGACGCGTCCCATGCCTCCGGAGCCGATCAGCCGCTCAATTTGATACTCGCCAATCCTGGTGGGCAAATCCGATTCTTCGGCTGCGATAATAACCTCGAACGACGACGACCCCCCACCGGAATCGGAAGAATGCATCGTCGGACGATCCCCATGCAAAGGGTCGCTTGAGTCGTTCGATGGAAAACTTGACAAGTCGACAAACCAGGAAAACGAAGAAGGCGGAAAGCGACCGTTCGCACGATGCTAAGCTACAAGCAAAACGCTTTGCCACCGGTTGACGAACCCACAAAGGACGCCAAAAAAAACAGTGCATCCCCCACAGATTACTTCGGGAAGGTCCCGCAGTAGCGGGTGGCTAAGGAAAAAAGTTAAAATCTCGCGGATCCGATAGCAAAAATCGGCAACATCCATCGCGCTGGATCCCGCAATGCCGGAACAACCTCTCGTGCTTACGGCCGGTGGATAACGATGGTTCACCAGGGGCGCTTTTGGACCCGCCCCAGCAGGTGTTCGCTGCGTACCCCCAGCGGGTCTTCGCGACTGTCTGCCGAAATGGCAAGGTTGTCGCCGACGACGAAGTAGTGATCTGGGGGCAAAACAATCGTATCGCCAGGCCACTGCAAGCGGTGCTTTGGTGCGACCTCCCAATAGGGCCGACGCAGTAGCGTCGCTCGGCAGGGCGACGTTGGACTGGGAGACCAACCCGCCACAGCCACCGGGTGGCGGGCGTCGACAACCGGCAACGACCGGTTCAGCGGGATGGGACGCCAGCTTTCCTCTGGCCCACCATCAGAAGCCAGGCCGACGTCGTGCGAGCCTGCCGGAAATTGCCGCTGGAAAGCTGCCGGGGCGTCGGGCCGCCAAAATGCTACTTTAATCACGGCCGCCTGGGGCAGCCGGAATTGGAGTCGGATCTGAAGATCACCGACCGCATGCAGTTTTCGTGGAATCGTCGCGTTGTAGGGGTCGTCGTCACGGATCTGGTCGGGCTGTCCCGAATGCACGCAAAAGTGATGGTACCTCCACCAAGTTTCGTGCGGCACCTCCGCGGATCCACCATCCTGATCCCCACCGACGATCGGCACCGGCAGCCAACGTCTCGCCATCGTAGGACCACCCTCCGCTTCGGCCGCAGGCTGACTTAACACCGCAATATGCACCGCAATGGGATCCGGAGGATGCTGCAGTTGCCGGTCAACACGCTGCCCGTTGACTTGCAGTTCCCCGTCCTTGATCGAAAGCCGGTCCCCCGGCAAACCAACCAGGCGTTTGACCGCTCGCGATCCAGACAGTTCAACCGCCACCAAATCCCCACGTACCGGTTGTCCCTGACGGAACCAGCTTTTCCCGAACGCCCGCGTATCGACTAACACCTTGTCGGCTGGCAGGGATACCGCCTGATCGGGAGATTGTTGCAACCCGCAGTTCCAGCAGCGAACCCGCGTCGGTGGCGGCCAGTCATGAAACCGCACCTCAAGTTCGCATCGCTGGCAAGGCATCGACAGCGATGGGCCCCAAAGCGTTCCGCACATTGAGGGGCCATGGATCGGCAAGGGGCGAAAAATCCCTTCCCAGCCACCCAGGAAGAAGCCCAGGCACCCTAGCGACAGCAGCAGGACACCCGCACTCAGCCGACGAAATGGATTGCGATAGGGCGGCGAAAACAGCAAAGCGAAGTCCTTATTTCCCTGCCGATCCTCACGCTGTAAGAAAAAACCATTATACTACCTCGTCAGTGCCGCTTGCTGAGCATTTGGATCCAACCTATTGCGAGTGAAAACCATCGATTCGCTTAGGGAAAGTCGAAGATTTCGTAGCCGATGCACTGCGACAGTGTTCATGACCTTATCGACTCGATCGTTTCAAACAAAATTTGTATGTCCGAATTTGCATCCGTCCCTGAGCAACCGGGTTCCGACCAGTTGGAGCACAACGCAGCAACAGATTCCAGGGCTGCGGTGGGGCAGCGTTCAACCCCATCAGGTAGCCGTGGGGTCGTCTCAGGGATGAAAAAGGAGTCAGTTTCTGTGGAAGAACCCGACCGCATTCACTTGCCTGGTTATTCGGCTCGTGGACGCATGGGACGTTTACTGGGCGTGCAGATCGCCGCTACCGGATCGTTTGTCCCTTCCACCGTGGTGACCAATGAAGATTTGGCCAGCCTGGGCTGCGACAGCGACTGGATTGTCCGCCGAACGGGCATTCTGCAACGTCGCAAGGTGGCTGACGATCAAGCGACCAGCGATCTTGCCTACGCGGCGGCTTTGAATTGCTTGCAGGCCGCAGGAGTGCGGGCGGACGAAGTCGATCTGATCATCGTTGCTACCATGACACCTGATTTTCCCACGCCGTCAACGGCATGTCTGCTGCAGCGGCGTCTGGGCGCGCTGGCTCCCGCGATGGATGTCAACGCGGCCTGTGCGGGGTTCATGTACGGGCTGGTAACAGGGGCTCAGTTTGTCGCCACGGGCAACGCGCAGCGCGTCTTGGTCGTTGGTGCGGACGTAATGAGTTACACGATTGATCCTGATGACAAGAAGACCTATCCCTTGTTTGGCGATGCCGCAGGGGCTGCGTTGCTGGTGCCCGATTCGCACCAGCAGGCAGGGCTGCTGGCCTATCAACTGGGCAGCGAAGGCTGCGGCGGTAAAATGTTGTGCATCCCGGCTGGCGGCAGTCGCACCGCGTTGTCGCCTGAGGCTTGGGCAGCGGGCCAGCAATTTCTGCAGATGGATGGTCGTGGTGTCTTCAAATGGGCAGTGCGTGTATTTGCGGAAAGTGCGCAGGATGTATTGGCGGCCGCTGACGTATCGCCGCAGCAATTGAAACTGGTGATTCTGCATCAGGCCAATCAGCGGATCATTGATTCCGCCGTCAGCGATCTTGGGGTCGACAGTGACAAAGTTTTCGTCAATTTGGATAAATACGGAAATACCAGCGGTGCCAGCATTCCGCTGGCGTTGGACGAATCCGTTGCCGCGGGCCGAATCGAACGTGGCGACTACGTTCTCTTGTGTGGCTTCGGTGCAGGTTTGGCGTGGGGAACGACGTTGTTGCAGTGGTAAGGGCAGTCCAAAACGGAAAAAGCGAGTCCGATTGGGAGTGTATGGCCTGTAACGGCTGTTCCAACCAGGCAAGGTCTGGCAATGGTGATCGCGGAATTCTTGCAATGGGGCGATAAAACCGATTCGATTGAAATATCGCTGTCATTCCGCATTCGCGTCGCATGCCTGCCGCTGAGGACCATCGATCCATGCGTCAAAATCAGCCTGTCCGTTGTAACAAGCCCCTCCCTTTTGCGTCGGTTGTAGTGAAGTCGTTGCTGCGTAGGTCGATCATCACCGTCGGTGGCTGCCTATGCACGCTATCGCTGGGCTGCGGCTGGAACATGCTGCACCCGGGAAAGCTACTGCCGCGGCCCGCTTATTCTCCGCCGTCGCAAAAACTGCCTGCGGAGTCCTCACCCCATGATCCCAGGGTGCAGAACCTCAGGGTGCAGAACCTCAGGGTGCAGAACCTCAGGGTGCAGAACCTCAGGGTGCAGGTCCCCAGGGTGGAGGCTGTCCCCCACAATATGCCGTCCACAACGGTCCAACTGGTTCATTTGGAAGAGACCCCCGAGGACGATCCGGCGTCATTGTCGATTGTGAGGCTGGCAGGCCCCACTCGCTTGGTCGCTCCGCAGGACCAACCTCCGGCCGAAGCCATTCCTCGCCCCGACACCGGTGAAGAAGACGGGCTGACCGGCCCGAACGAAGGGGGTGCGGGTGAGGGGCGTGCGGGTCAGGGGCGTGCGGGCCGAAAAGGACGGGACCGCAGGGAGGATGCAGCCCTCGGCCCTGATCCAACTGCCAACGATCCAGCGGACACCCCCCGGCAGCTTAGCCTGAACGAGGCAATCGCGTTGACGCTGGAGCGGGATCCGGTGCTGCGCGCGGGATTTCAGGAGATCGCTGCGGCTAATGCGGAATACGTAACCGCGTCGCTGAAACCCAATCCGGAACTGGAGATCATTCAGTCACTGTTGCCTTTGGTGCGGCCGTTCGAAGCGGATATCCGTGAGGGGGGGCCACCCCAATTTGACGTCATGTTGGCCTATCCGATCGACTGGTATTTGTTTGGTAAACGGACTGCTGCGATGCGGAGCACTGCGGCAGAGGTTCGGGTTTCGCGAGCCGAGTACGAGGACTTGATTCGGCAGCGGGTGCTGGAAGTCGCTGAGGCGTATTACGATGTGATGGAGGCGCAGGCGATCGTCGTGCTGACGCAGCAGGATGCAGAGAATTTGCTGACCGTAGAAGGTGTCACCCAGGTCGCGGTCGACAATGGAGCGGTGCCGCGAGTCGAACTGAGTCGCATTCGCCTGGATCGACTCAACAGTCAACAGGCGCTTCGCGACGCGATGCGCGACCTCCGCACCGCCAAGGCGGGACTGCGAGCCGTGATGGGAGGTTTGATTCCAGGGGTCACTGCCGCAGATGCGGAAGGGCCCGTGGAGGCCGATTTTCGGGTTGCCGAACTGTTGGCCGCTCCTGACCAGCAGGAGGATGATCCGCAGTGGAACGAGCTGTTCCGAGACCTTGACCGCTTATTTGATATTGCCCGTAGCAATCGGCCAGATATCCGGGCTTTGAATTTGAGGATTGCTCAGACGCGAGCGGAGATGGAGTCGCAGCGCCGCGAGGCCTACCCCGAAGTGACCCCGATGTTCGGGTACACCCATCAATTCCAGCGGCGTGCGATCGGCCAGCCGGATGCCGATTCTTGGGGTGCAGGATTGGTGATGACTTTGCCGGTGAATGACCGTAATCAGGGCAATCGGCTGCTGGCCGCGGCGCAGTGGCGCCAGAGCAATCAGGAATTGCGGGGGGGACTGATTGAATTGCAAGCGGAGGTCTTAGCGGTCGTTGCGGAACTGGAAACCGCGCTTGAAAATTCCAAGGCGATCGCGGGCGAACAACTACGTTTGGCGGAGGACGTTCGCGACAGCATTCGCGCGGCGTACGAGGCCGGTGGACGGCCTTTGATCGATGTTTTAGACTCGCAACGGAACTACCGCGAAACGTTCGGAAACTACATTTCTAGCCGCGCGGATTTCCTGCGAGCGGTCCAGCGATTCAACGCGACTGTCGCAACGCAAGTTTTGCCCTGAACAAAATTTGACACGCTGTCATCCAGGCCGTTAGTATGACCTCATTGCCCGATCCTCCCGACCGCTCGAAATCACCTTCCGCGGGGCCACCTCTCGACGAAGCCGCGACTGCGGCCGCAGTTGCCGCGTCAACGCCCGGTGACGATCCCCCCGCGAACGCTACCGATGCACCGAAGGCTTTGACAAAGCTGTGGTTCGCAGTTCAATTCTTTGGATCATTGGCCTTGGTAGGAGCCATTGTTGCAGTGCTTGCCTTTGCGCCCGAGCGATTATTGGGCGAACACGACGCGTCGGCCGGTACGGTAGCCACGCCGGCAACTGCCGTCCGCGAGGTCGACGAGGAACACCTTTGGATCGATCCCGACAGCGCGTTTGCTGGCAAACTGGTGGTTTCCACCACCAGTAAAAGCACGGTCAGCGCTCCCTTGCTGATTGTCCCCGGTACTGTGGCGGCCAGTTTAAGACCCGTCGGTCCCGACAACGCCGAACAGTGGCAATTTAATGAACCGGAGGCTTTGGAGGCGTACTTTGATTGGCGGCGCGCGAAAATTGATGAACAGTTTTCGATCGAACAAACCGACCGCGTTCGCGATTTGGTAGACACTCAGGTTGGCAGTCGGCGCACCATTGTGGAACGTCTGCGCCGTTTGGTTGCCGCGGGGACCGATTCGCAAGCGGACTTGCAGCTTGCCGAAGCCGAACTGTTGGAGGCCGAAATCGAAGGTCGGCAGCAGATCCACGAGACAGCCTCCGACTTGCGTCGGGCACGCCAGGATTTAGCGGTTGCATCGCGACAGATTGCGATGTTGGGCTTGGATGTTGAACTTTTGGACACCGCGACTCTGGATATCGACGTGGTGGTCGCTGAGGTTGCGGAGGAGTATCGAGATCGCGTGCGGATTGGGCAAAGCTGCGAAGCCCGCTTTGTCGGCGCATTCGGGGGCGTGTCTTTCCGGGAACCGTACAGTTGATTTCCCCCACGCTTTCGGCGGAGCGCCGAGCCCTGAGGATCCTGTTTTTTGTCGACGACCCCGACGACGATCTGCGACCGGGGATGTTTGCCACGATTGGACTGGGGACCGACTTGCGGGAAAGTATTCTGGTTCCTGCAGACAGCGTGACAGAGGATGCCAATGGCACGTCCGCGAATTTGGCGATTGAATTGTCGGGAGACGACTTTGATCAGTTATTGAAACTGGCTAACCAAACCGTCGACCTGCTGCGACAGATACCGGGAAATCAGGATGTCAGCATTGAACAAGAAGGCCCCCAGCCACAGATCGTGATTACCCCTGACCGGGAACGGTGCGCGCGGTATGACATCAGGATCGAAGCGGTGATGCAATTGATTAACATGGCGATCCGTGGCGAACCGCTGGGAATGGTGGCTGAGGGGGAACGCCGCTTTGGGATTGTGGCGCGGCTGGACGAACGTTGGCGACGTTCACCGCAAGCGATTGGTCAACTGGCCATTTATACCGAAGAGGGCGTACCGGTTCCATTATCCCAGGTCGCCAGTATCGAAGTTGTGGACGGACAGACAATCATCGCACGGCAGGATGGACGTCGGCGGGTGACGGTACGATGCGATATCGTCGGACGCGATCAAGGTGGTTTTGTGGCTGAGGCCCAGCGGCATTTCGCGGCAGCCGTTGAATTGCCGCCTGGTTACAACGTGCTGTGGTTGGGGATGTTTGAAAACCTGGACCGCGCCTATCGGCATTTCAGTCTGCTGATTCCGCTGACAGTGGCAATCATCTTTGTGTCCATGATCGCGGCCTTTGGTTCCATTCGCGCCGCCTGCGTGCTGATGATGCCGGTCCCTTTTGCGGTCGCTGCGGGAGCCTTTGCTTTGTACCTTCGTGGAATGCACCTGAATGTTTCGACCGGGGTGGGGTTTGCGACGCTGTTCGGGATTGCGATGACCGATGCGGTGCTGATGTTTAAGGGAGTCACCAGCTATCGCTTGGAGGGGCTGGCGATTGACGATGCGATTATCAAAGGGCGTTTGGATCGACTGCGCCCCGGTTTGATGACGACGCTCAGCTCCATCTTTGGGCTACTGCCGGCGTCGCTGGCTACGGATCTGGGTTCCGACGTTCAGCGTCCACTGGCAACTGTGATCGTCTGGGGACTGGCCGGTTCTACCGTTTTCACGCTCTTGATCACTCCTCTGATCTACCGCATTTTCCTGCCCCCGCTGCCACACGACGGCCGGTCAATGAGCGATTAGGCGTTGCCCTTCGATGCGTGACAATGGTCGGCGGTCATGTATGATAGGATGGCAGAGACCGTGGACAAGCGGCACATGCGGTGTCGAGTGGTCCTTTGCCCTCCCTCTTCTGAATCGTACCCATGAAACCTTCGATCTTCCTGAATCCGTGGTCCGGCATTACCCGGCGTCGCTTGTTGCAGTCACTGTCCGCTTTCATTGCCTGGGCCGGTGGGGGCGGGCAGCGCCCGACCGCTGCGGTTCAGCCCGCGGAGGAAGCGTCGGCAGGTTTGACCAGAATCGAACAGTGGCAGCGGACGCACGACCGCGTCTTCTTGGGGGGGCAATGCTGGGCAAATCCGATGGAAGATTGGCAGATCCGCGACGGCTGGGCTGAGTGCTTGGTCCGTTCCGGCGGTCGCAGCATCCACAGTTTGACGCATCAGATCACTGCACCGGAGCAGCCATTTGCAATGTCTGTCCGGCTTGCTACGGCTGCGGAGTTTGATCCCGGGGCGGGTGGGGGATTTCGCATCGGTGTCCGTAGCGACTTGGACGAAGTTCGCAGTAACTGCTTTGCCGGAGGCGGAATCGCAGCCGGGATCGCCAAAGATCGGCTGTTTTTGGGGCAGCAATCGACCCCACTGCAAGCGGCGTATCGTGGGCAACCGTGTCGGTTAATGCTGCAAGGCCAGCCGCAAGGTTCGCAGCAAGTTCGGCTGACCCTCACTGCCACAGCGGATGATGGTGCCGATCTGGGTTCGGTCAGCTTGCAGGTTGCGGAACAGCGTGTTGCGGGCAATGTCGCTTTGGCCAGTCAGATCCACCGTCCGCCGCGCGGTCGCCAGCTGCAAACGACGTGGCGATTTACCGATTGGCAGGTGGGAGGCGCGGCGTTTCGCGATCGCCCAGAGCAGCAATTTGGACCGCTGCTGTGGTCGGTGTACACGCTTAGCGATTCGCGGGACCAGGAGGGGATGGTCCTGAAACTGGCGGCGCTGACCGGGCCACTGGGTGCGGAGGATTCGCACGAGGTCGAACTGCAAACGCGTGACGGTTCCGATTGGAAATCGTGGGGAACGGCAACCCTGGATTCGGATGCTTGGGTTGCAACATTTCGGGTTCCTCACTGGCCTGCCATTCAAGCGACGGAGTATCGCGTGATTTATCAAGAGCGTCACGCTGACGGTTCGCAGACACCGCATCACTGGGGCGGCACTATCAAAGCCCAACCGCAAAACCGGCCTTTGCGGTTGGGGGCACTGACCTGCCAAAACGATTATGCGTTTCCCTACGAACCGGTTGTGGAAAACCTGCTGAAACTTGACCCGGACATGGTCTACTTTTCTGGCGATCAGTTGTACGAAAACCATGGCGGCTTTGGGGTGATCCGAGCACCGGCAGAACCGGCCATCTTAAATTACTTGCGAAAATTCTATCAGCATGGCTGGGCCTTCCGCGACGTGATGAAAGATCGACCAACGGTCTGCATCCCCGACGATCACGATGTTTTCCAGGGCAACTATTGGGGCGAAGGGGGCGCCGCGATGCAGGTCACCGATCAGGGGACGTCGTCGTTGGGTGGGTATATCCAGCCGGTGCGGATGGTCAATGTGGTTCATCGGACCAATACCGCCCACCATCCCGATCTGTACGATCCGACGCCGGTGAAGCAGGGGATGAGCGTCTACTATGGCACGTTGGTGTACGCTGGGGTCAGCTTTGCGATCATTTCCGACCGTCAATGGAAAAGCGGTCCGGAGCGGGTGACCGTTGATGGTGGACGCAACGATCATGTCTCCGACCCTGACTTCGACACCGCGACGCTGGACAAACCAGGGCTTGAACTGTTGGGCCAGCGTCAGGAAGAGTTCCTCGCAGCATGGGCGAAGGATTGGGGGGGACACACCATGAAGGTGTTGTTCAGCCAAACGTTGTTTGCCAACGTGGCGACCCACCACGGCACCTACGATGGCTATCTAAAAGCCGATTTGGATTCGGGGGGCTGGCCGCAGACGCCACGAAACCGCACCATCGATTTGCTGCGGCCTTCGATGGCCCTGCATGTCAATGGTGACCAACATTTGGCAACGCTGGTGCAATACGGAACGCAGCGACAGCGGGATGCCAACTGGTCCTTTTGCACTCCTGCGATTGCGGTAGGTTATCAGCGTTGGTGGCGTCCTGATGAGCTGCAGATGCCCTATCTGAATCGTCCGCAACACGGGCTGGCAAACACCGGCCAGTACATCGATGGTTTGGGGAATCTGGTGTATGTTTACGCCGTCGGTAATCCGCAGGTACCGCAGGCGCGGCATCGTTACCAAAAAGCACACGAAAAAGCTAGCGGGTTTGGAATGGTGACGATCGACTGCCAGGCCCGCACGTATCACTTGGAAGCGTTTAAGTTTCTGGTCGATGCCACCGACGGCAATCCCGACAATCAGTTCCCGGGCTGGCCAGTGACACTGCATCAAACAGAAAATCGTGGCGAAAACCGCTTGCGTTGAAGAAGGGGTTGGGGTGCCTGACCGGGCACCCAGGGCGGTCAGGTACACGCGATCGTCGACCGTATGCTTCCATCGCAGCCATGGTGGTTGGCAACGCTATGGAACCGTTCGGAAATAACTTCGCAGTACTACTATCCCTCACTTGGTCTCTCCCATGCGATTTCCGCTGCGCGGTGCATGGGAGAGAAACAAAATGCCGAAGTTATTTCCGAACGGTTCCTATGGCGAAGTTGTGGGATTGGTCCGCCGCGCGATCGGTGCCGGCTGCCACGCAGGGATTCCGGTTTCTGCAACTTGAGCCCGGTACCACTCGTGATACGGGCGTGTTGGCGACATCGGTGCAGATTCATTTACCATCAACGGCACCGCAGCCTCCCAGTATTGATCGTAGGCATCCAGCATTTCTCGCACCACCTCGGCGTGTTCGCTCGCCACATCCCGTGTTTGGCCCGGATCAGCCTCCATGTCAAACAGTTCCACCGCTGGCTGGGTCGCTGACAGCAGCGGACGATTCGGGGCATGCCTCGGCCCAACCAACCGGAAACGCTGGTTGCGGACCGCAAAGTTCACCCGTCTATAGTCATTGGGATCGGCACCCGTCGGCCAACGCCCCACATGCGTAAACAAAAATCGGTCGGGCCAATCGGTGGTTGGATTCGACAGCAAGGGCAGCAAGCTCCGCCCCTCCACCTGGTCAGCAGGGATCGACGCGGCGGCAAGGTCGGCCAACGTGGGTAGCAGGTCAATATGGCCAGCAATTCGATCCACATCGATGTTGGTACCGATCCGCTTCGGCCAACGAACGAAGAAGGGGACACGGACTCCACCTTCGTCGACGGAACCCTTCAGTCCTTTCTGCTCC
This sequence comes from Roseimaritima sp., assembly GCA_007124075.1. GTDB lineage: Bacteria > Planctomycetota > Planctomycetia > Pirellulales > Pirellulaceae > Roseimaritima. The sequence continues at coordinate 5,642 of SLFV01000246.1, read as the reverse complement.
GCATTAAAAAAAGGATATCCTGGTGCAAGTTCTTGTCCGGGACGTCCTGATCCACCGCCGGTCATGCCGTTGTCCGACATGAAAATGACGACCGTCTTTTCACTTAACTTCCATTGGTCCAGTTTATCCAGAAGATGCCCTATGTTCTCATCAATGTTTTCGATCATGCCGTAGAAGCCCGCTTGGTCTTTTCCAAATCCAAGATCCGTAAACCGTTTTGTATTTTTTGCGGGAGCGTCATACGGCGAATGCGGAGCGTTGGTGGAGATGTAGGCAAAAAATGGCTGCGACGATTCCGATTGCTGGTGAATCCACGTCAGGGCCGCGGCAAAAAAAACATCGGTGCAAAAACCGTCGGTCTGCACGAATCGTCCGTTGTGACGAATGACGGGGTTGAAATAGCGGTTGTTCGGCGCGTCGGCGCAGGAACAATCGTAAGCCTGGCCGATACCTCCCCCCCCGTGGATGAAGGTTTCGTCAAAACCTCGCTGATCGGGTTGGTAGGGGTGTTCGTCTCCCAAGTGCCACTTGCCAAAAATTCCCGATTGATAATCAGATGTCTTCAGGATTTGGGGCAGTGTTATCGCATCCAAGGTCATCCGCTCGCGTTCCAGAATGGTGTGGGTGATCCCATTTTTCTCTGGATGTCGCCCCGTCATCAATGCGGACCGCGTCGGTGCGCACGTCGGAGCGACCAGAAATCGAGTAAACCGGGTGCTGGAATCGTACAACTGGTCCAAATTTGGCGTCAGCAGCCACGGATGACCGTGACGACCAATCGGGCCGTAACCTTGGTCGTCGGTCATGACAAGGATAATGTTGGGCCGACTGCCCGACAGTCCACCGGACTGGGAAAAGGCAGGTGGCCCTAAAAGTAGAAACAAAATCGCGAGCAGCAATGTATGGCGATTGAGGGTGCTGGCCATATTCCAACGTTCCATCTGTAGCGAGTGAGAGATTAGGGGGCAGGATTTCGTAACCCGACGGGGTCAGCGAGAACTTGCGTTTTCAACACGCAAAGCGTTGCATAGCTTGCTGGCGATTCCAGTTCGTAATCAGGATGGTATTTTTTCCGAACCGGGGCATCAGCCCGCGATTTACGAGGTTTTGCCAGGCATGACCGGGAAATCGCATTGCAGGGCGCAAAGACCGTTTCCGAGCCTTGGGTTAGCGACCGCGTTTGGTCAACTCATCACGCATGAACCGCAGGCCTTCGGTTGCCAAAGTCAATTCGTCAGCAAACATTTTTCTCCAGATCTTCGTGGCGGCTGCGATTTCAGGCAGTGCCAGACCAAACGCTTCGATCACCAGCCACCCATCGTAACCCGACTGCACGATCGCGTCAAAATTATCTGCCCACCGCACCAATCCCGCACCCGGGGTGCTGCGATCGTTTTCACTGATGTGAATATGAAACAGCTTGTCTCCCCCCGCCGCGATGGCCTGGGCGATATTCTTCTCCTCAATATTGGAATGAAATGTGTCGTACATCATGCCGCATGCGGGATTATCAATCTCGCGAACAAAGCGAGCCGAATCGGCATGCGTATTAAGAAAATAGCACTCGAATCGATTCAAAGCCTCTACCCCCAGTTTCACTCCGACCTGCTGGGCATATTCAGCGGTCTGCCGCATGCTGTCCAGGCCCCACCTCCATTCATCCGCAGTTGGACCTTGGCCGGAGAAGTGGCCTATCGCGGAATGGAAGGGACCGACCAGGGTCTGCACCCCTGCCGCTGCGCAGCAGTCCAGCGTTTTTTTGTTCAACTGCACCCCCTTGGCACGAACACTAGCATCGGGGGAAATCGGGTTGTCCTCAAGGTTGCGAATCGTGACGGCGGTCCGCTCCAACCCAAGCTCATCCAGTTGTTTGCCCAGCTTCGCGTAGTCGAGATCCAAGTTGAACATTGGCAGCTCGACGCCGTCATATCCGATCGCCTTCAACTGCTCGATCGTCGGCAGCATCGCGTCGTTAACTTCGCCAGCCCACAGCAACAGGTTCATTCCAAACTTCATGATCGACTCGCTATCTTTCATTTTTAACGGAGGGGAAAAAATCGCCGAAGGGAGAAACGGACAACCGCGACGACATCGCTGATGTCTTAATCCGAATCCGTGCTTGGAACCAAGGAACGCCCGATTCGGCATGCCCAAATTCGTCTCAAGGGAAACGGTTTGGAAATAAATTTGCCATCGGCCTTTCTTCCCCAACGCGAAGCAAACAAGGGGGCATGCGTTGCAAAGAGGAGCGTCGAAAAAGCCTCGTTTATTTTCAAACCGTTCCAAAGGGTACGCATTCCGCCCCTGATTTGCAATCGTCGTTGCAATCGTCGACCCAGGGGTTCACGGACGTCGGCAATCAGTACGCTTCATTCCTTGGCCCGGTCGCGATCGGAGCCGTGGTGTGGCGAACCTGTTAAGCCACCGGCCTGTTGAGCCACCGGGCGCTGTCCCGAGAACGGAACCTTGCTACGCTAGGAGCTTGTGCGGAACTCGGTTACTGTATTTCCTTGCCATTTCCTTGCCATTTCCTTGCCGCGTCTTAGCCCAGGGCCAGGAGCCGGTAGACAACGTTGACACGGTCCCTCCGGGATGAAACCAAACAGCCAGCCATGCCGAAATTAACACTCGCGGCCTGTCATCACTTGCCAGCAGAATTAGCACGTTTCCTGGCGTCATTTCCCGAGCCACCGCTGGACGGCGGTGAAATCAGCAGTGACAGCAAGGCCGCCGACTGGATTGCCAGCCATCGTGACTTGGGGTTCGAATCTCCGCTGACCGATTCGCAGCGTCTTTTGTGTCAGGCTGGCTTATGGTTGCTTGCGGGCGATTTGGAACGATCCCACCAGATCAGTCAGCGAATCGAATCCGCCGAGGGTAGTTTTTGGCATGGCATCATGCATCGTCGTGAAGGCGATTTTAGCAACGCAAAATATTGGTTTCGCCGCGTCGGTCAGCATCGGGCGTTCACGCAATTGGCGGCGGCGATTAAAGCATCTCCCATCCAAGTTCCGGAGCAATGGGTTGCGTCACAGACATTCGATCCGTTTGCCTTTGTCGATGCATGTCAAATCGCCATCCGAACAGGTACCGATTCGGCGATGTTTCAGCAGGTGCAATGGCTGGAATGGCAATGCCTGTTTGCTGCCTCCTGCGGACGGTTATGATCCCGTCATTGATTCCAACGATTGACGGTCCCGTTCCCTCCTTGATTGATGTAGGCTCCTTGGGACATGAGTGATTCTGACGCACCCCTGCCAGACTCCGCTGCTATTGAAAATCTTCCGGTGTCGCTCGATCGATGGCCATCGCCGGCGACCGATCCTCAAGTCCAATGGTCCGAGAAATACATCGCGGGCTGCGAGTCATTGCTGGGCAAAGCCGTCTGTCGGCGTTTGGGCATTTACCGTCTGCCTGCAGGTTTTGTGTTAACCGTTATTATTCCGGTTTACAACGAGGCCGAGACCGTGGTTGCGGCCCTGGATCGATTGCTGGCGACGGGTTTGCCAATGGAAATTTTGATGGTTAACGATGGCAGTGTCGACAGCAGTGGCACGTTGCTTGACACACTGGCCCAACGTGCAAACGTACGGGTCATCCATCATCCTCGCAACCAAGGAAAAGGTGCCGCGATCCGCACCGGCCTGCAGGCGGCGACCGGAGATTGTATCGTCATTCAAGATGCCGATCTGGAATACGACCCCGAGGACTTTCGCTTGCTGCTGCAACCGCTGCTTGATGACGAAGCCGACGTCGTCTACGGCACGCGGTACGCCCACAGTGATCGGCAGGTGTCGCCTCTTTGGCACCAGCAAGTCAATGCGATGATTACCGGTCTGGCCAATTGTGCGATCGGATTGAAGCTGAGCGATATTGAGACCTGTTACAAGGTTGCCAGGCGGACCACGTGGCAAGCGATTGCCCCACGGCTAAAGGAAAACCGCTTCGGTTTTGAGATCGAAGCAACCGCCTATTTCGCTCGCCAACGCCTGCGGTTCGCGGAAAGGCACATTCGGTATCATCACCGCTGGTATGACGAAGGCAAAAAAATCGGCTGGAAAGACGGGGTTCGGGCGCTTTGGTGCATTCTGATTTATGGATTCCTACGACGCGGATAACGGTCACTTGAAAATAAGGGCCTGCCCCTCGCCGAACTCTCGATTTTCCAATGTCTTCCCGAGGATTCCCAAGCTTGTCCCCGTTTTATCAGCGGTGACGCCACGGCGGTTGGGGCTGCGTCAAGCCTTTCCTTGGGTGTGTTTTCGCCCCTAGAGAGGGTTTAACGGAAGTTTTTGTGCGAAAATCATTTGACTCGAGCGAATAAATCGCTTTAATTGGCGGGCTGGGAGCGCACGCAGTAGCGGTCAATCCTTCTATTCTTGCACCACGGAGGAATCGAGCTGATGTCCGTAAAAACCCCTGTGACCACCGTCACCTTGAACCCGGCTTTCCTGCAGGAGATCAAGGACAGCAACCCGGATTTGGCTCGGACACGTCAAGAACTGCGGCAATGCTGTCGCGGGAATCAGCCGCCAAGTTTGGTTGCAGGCCATTTGATCCGCTTGCTGGACGAATTGCGCGACCATTTGGCTCTGCAGTTCGCGCTGGAGGAGGCCTATGGTTTCATGGAGGTTCATCAGTCGCTGGCCAATCCTGCTGCTGCCGAAGCAAAGCGGCAACATTGCGGGCTTTATTTGGAAATTAGCGAACTTTGCGAGCGAGCGGAAGAATTGCAGTACCGTGGTTTAGCGGTGCAGCAGTTTGGGTCAATCGTTCAGCAATTGGAACAATTTGACCAGCGTCTTCGGCGACACGATCAGTTTGAGGAAAAGCTGATCGAACAGGCTGCAGATCGTCACAAAGGTAACGAATTGGGGGTTCAAAATGCTTAGCGAATCGACAAATTTGCCGATGGAAATCCTGCTTGTGGAGGATGGGCTGCTTGATGCACGGATCACAATCCACGCGCTGCGTCGCAGTGGCATTCGTCATCGCCTGACGCTGGTCCGCACCGTTCAGGAAGCGATTGATTTTTTGGCTCGTCGAGGGGTTTTCGCGCGGGCGCCCCAACCAGACCTGCTGCTGCTGGACCTAACCCTGCCCGATGGCAACGGTGTGGAAATCCTGGACGAAATGCGAGTCTTGCATGCCGATCGATCGTCCAGAACGCCTGTTGTCATCTTGTCGGCTTCCGACGACGACCAGACACAGCGTCAATGCCTGGAATTGGGCGTCGATGACTTTATCGGGAAGCCCGTCGACGAAGACAAATTTTTGCGAGTCGTTCGGGATCACGAACACCTGATGCGATTCAGCGACCAAGATTCCATGGTCGGGGTGTAATTTCCCAGATCGGCCGAAGGAGACCGGGTTGCGGCGCTGGCTGTCTGGTGCCGTGGACGTTCGCGGGCCTACGTAGCGGCTGCTTGGCCTGCGGTCGGTCTATGTACTGCCGTTGTCCCAGTCAAGCGGCACCATCCGGCGTGATACGATGCTTTCCCGTGCCGCGCGTAACACCAGTGAGGCACGCCACGCGTCCTCCAAGTCCCCCATTTTCCTGACCAAACTGGTCACTGCTCGATGGAACTGCGTCAGCAACTGCTCCCCCACGGACATCTCACTGTCCAGCGATTCCATGTGGC
>SLFV01000028.1 GCA_007124075.1 Roseimaritima sp. | reverse complement strand
CAAGATGAGCAAGGCATTGCAGCGATTTCGTAAAGAGGATCCAACGTTCCGTGTTTTCACCGATGAAGAGACCAACGAAATCCTGATCAGTGGCATGGGGGAATTACACCTGGAGGTTTACGTTGAACGGATGCGGCGTGAATACAAGGTCGACGTCGAAGTGGGCGCACCGAAGGTCAGTTACCGTGAGGCTCCCACTGTACCGATTGATTTCAACCACAAGTTCAAAAAACAAACGGGTGGTTCGGGTCAGTATGGGCACATTGTTGACAAGCTGTTGCCGATTGAATCCGATAGTGAGGATAGCTTTGAATTCCAGGACAAGGTAGTTGGAGGCCGGATCCCCAAGCAATACATTCCGGCAGTCGAAAAAGGCTTTCGCGATTCATTGACCAAAGGTCCGGTGGCGGAGTACCCCGTAGTGGGTACTCGGATTGAGCTGGACGACGGCAGTTACCACGACGTCGATAGTTCGGAAAAATCGTTCTACACGTGTGCGCAGGAGTGCTTCCGCGAGCACTTCAAGAAAGCCTCGCCAGTATTACTGGAACCGATCATGAATGTGGAGATTGAGTGCCCGGAACACTTTCAGGGGACCGTTGTCGGCGATGTGATTTCGCGACGCGGGCTGATTACCAGTACCGACCAGCAGGGAGACAACAGCGTGATCCAATGTGAACTCCCGTTGGCGGAAACCTTCGGCTATGCAACCGACCTCCGCAGCATGACACAGGGGCAGGGGACCTTCACGATGGAACTGCTGAAGTACGCGCGAATGCCGGCTAACATTCAAGAAAAAGTCGTCGAGGCCCGCAAGAAGCAGTAGGCGGGACGGAAACTGGAGATGGACCGCGCGGCAAAGGCAGGTTCAACTCGCAAATGCGAGATCTCTCGGGGGAATGAATCATGGCCGGTGCCCTGGCTTTGTTCACGACGGACATAGCCGACCCGTCAAACCAGATCGGTTGGCTGATGCCCAACACCCGTGTTGCGTTGTTGGGGGTGTCAGCTTTTGGATTCGCTGCTGGCGTAGCCGGGACCTATTTGGTGCTCCGCCGCCGCGCATTGGCTGGGGATGTAATCGGGCATGCTGCCCTGCCTGGGGTTGCGATCGCTTTTTTGATTTGGTCTGGATTGTATCCCGAATCCAACAAAAGCCTGCCTGCCTTGCTTGCCGGTGGCATGGTAGCCAGTGCGGTGGGAATGGTGTCGATGGCCACGTTGCGGAGGTTCAGCAACCTGCCGGAGGACGCAATCCTGGCGATCGTGCTGAGCACTTTTTTTGCACTTGGCGTCGTGCTGTTGTCGATCATCCAGCAGGTTCCCAGCGGTTCGCAAGGGGGCATTCGAGATTTTATTTTTGGTCAAGCGGCGACCATTCGCCCCCAGGAAGCCTACTGGATGACAGCCACAGCGGGCATTGTCACTGCGAGCTGCTTTTGCCTGATGAAGCAGTGGACCTTGCTGTGCTTCGATGAAGCCGCCTGTCAGGTGATGGGGTTTTCGCGATTGTTGATCGATTTGTTGATGTTCACGGCGGTCCTATTGGTTTGCGTCGCGGGCATGCAAGCGGTCGGCTTGCTGCTGGTAGTGGCCCTGTTGGTGATTCCGCCGACTGCGGCTCGATTTTGGACCGATCATGTCCGGGTGATGACGTTGATAGCTGGCATGCTTGGCGCGCTGGCAGCGTTGCTGGGTGGAATCGCCAGCGCGACATACGCTAAATTACCAACCGGACCCGTGATCGTCGTTTCCGCAGCCGGACTGATGGGAATCAGCATGCTGGTGGGATTTCGGCATGGCTGGCTGGTCGGCCGTCGCAGGCGGCGGTATCGTCCCATCAGCGACCCAATGGTTCAGAAATAACGTCGCCCTCGATAATTCTCTCCCACCGCGAAGCGACCAGCCAGCGAGATGCGTGGCGGAGAGGGGCAAGGAGAAGCCCAAGTGATTTCCGAACCGCTCCGTGGCAGCATTATTGGTTCAGTGCACGCAGGTTTGATACGATGACAAAAGAAAGCAACACCAACCAGGCGCCCACGCCAGCAATGACCAGCAACCCTGCAGTCCCCCCCGGTGAATCGTCGGAAGCCTCGTCTTCGCCTGATCTGCGGGGAAATAACCTAGTTTCTTGGGCTCAGCAACGCCGAAACCTGCTCGCGGGGATAGCGTTAACGATACTGCTAATCTTGATGACGCTGATCCTTGGGATCATCCTGAGTGGGCGGTTTGCTGCAGACAAGGCCCCGGTCGCATCGCAGGTCTCGGGAGCTCAGTTATTGCAGGAATCGCTGGCTGCGGTGGGGCGTGGAGAAACAACTGCCATTCGGATCGTGGACGCTCCGCTGACCGACGCCGACCTCCAAAGGCTGGCGGGAAACAAAATAGTGGAAAGCTTACAAATTGACGCCGGAGAAATCAGCGATTCGGGGCTGGATGTATTGACGACCCTGCCCAGTTTGCACGAGTTGCGATTGCGTCATTCACCGATTACCGACCAAGGGTTGCAGGCGATCGCACGCATCAGCTCGCTGCGTTACCTGAACCTGCCGCAATCGGCATGCACCCCCGACGGGATCACCGCATTGCAGTCGCTGCCCGTCTTGCGTGGACTGCGGCTGGGCAGTTCGCGTCCTAGTCCCAATTTTGCGAGAGCCATTGCTGATTTGACCTCGCTACGCGCGGTCCACCTGATCGATCTGCCGATTAATGACAATGGGGTTGAATTGTTGGCCACAATGCCAAATCTGGAATCGCTTTACCTTGACGGTGCCGCAGTGACCGATGAAGGGTGGAGCTGGGTTTTCAGGAATCACCCGCAGTTGCACGTTCATATCAATCAACAGCATCACGACAATGACCCCCGTAAACACTCCCACCACAGCGGCCATTAACACGGGGGGCAGTTCGGTTAGGGTTAAGGGGTCAGGAGTCAATTGTGCGAAGCACCCGAAGGACCGTTCCGGCAATTGACTACTGCCCCCTTAACAACCGGCGTGACGCACCACTAGCCAAATTTTTCGGGCGTTGGGACCTCGATGTCGGCAGTAAGCTTGGCAATGATATCGTCTGTGGCCATCCCTTCGGCTTGAGCCTGGAAGTTTGTGGCAATCCGATGTCGCAGTACCGGGATCGTCATCCTCTGGACATCCTCCGGTGCCACGCTAAACCGACCATCCATTGCCGCCAGCGCCTTTCCCGCAGCGATCAAGTTTTGCCCCGCTCGCGGCCCCGCTCCCCAGTCGATCAATTCCCGGACATAGGGTGGTGCCGTTGGATCGGCTGGACGAGTCGCCCGCACCAATTGCGCCGCGTAGCGGATCACCAACGGGCTGACCGCGACACTGTCGACCAGTTTTTGAATATTCAGAATCGCTCGTCCAGAAAGAACTTTATTGGGAGTTTCGCGTTCGCCTCGTGTGGTCGCGGTCAGGATCTGCTCCTCCTCCTCGGCGGTGGGATAACCAACCTTGATGTTGAACATGAACCGATCCAGTTGGGCCTCGGGCAACGGATAGGTGCCCTCCTGTTCAATTGGATTCTGGGTGGCAATCGTGAAGAATGGTTCGGGCAGGTCAAAGGTCTCGCGACCGACGGATACCTGACGTTCCTGCATCGCTTGCAGTAACGCAGCCTGGGTTTTGGGGGGAGTTCGGTTGATTTCGTCCGCCAGGAGAATATTCGTGAAGATCGGACCTTCCACAAAACGAAACGATCGTTTTCCCGCTTCGTCTTCTTCCAGGACTTGCGTCCCTGTGATATCGGACGGCATCAGATCGGGTGTGAACTGAATCCGCTTGAAGCCTACGTCCAGAATGCTTGCCAACGAACTGACCATCAAGGTTTTGGCCAAACCCGGGACTCCCTCCAACAGGCAGTGACCGCGCGTAAAAACCGCCGCTAGCAATTGCTCGATCACCTCGCTTTGACCAATGATCACCTTTGCTAGTTCGGCACGCATCTTTTGCTGATGCTGCGAAAATTCGCGCAACACTTCTCCCAGGTTGCGAGATTTTCCCGCGGGTGGGTGGGGAGGGTCAGTCATGGGGTTCCATTGAGGTTGAATGACAAGCCTGTTGTGAGTTTCTGCCAGTGGGAGCCTCCGTGGCGGACTTCCCTGCAAGTGACCGAAAACCATCGAACTGATCAGTCACTATCTTACGACTGTCGGCCGAACAAGCAACGATACCTGGCGCGGTGATTGTAGGGCTGCTAGGATGAAGCGTAGTCAGGCGCTGATTTTGGTGCAGGTCTTCCTCGGCCACACCTACGGGGGACGGTTCGGAAATGACGTCGCCGTGGATGCCTCTTCCACCCACCGCAAGGCCGGTCGCGGGGATAGGGTGAATCAGGGGGCGGTGCCGAGTGGCCCCATTTAGTGTCGAATCGTTCCTAAATACAAAAAATTTTTTGTTCGCGTTGTCCGTATCGTCCAGGTTTCATCATGTCTGTTTGTTACCGAACCATCGGCAACCTGCTCTTGATCGCTGTCAGTTTGCCTTGGAACCACGTTGCCGCGCAAGGTTCGGTCACGGCTGCCCAGGTACAGCGGGCGATTAAGGGTGGAATACAGTACCTCCGTTCAACGCAACAAGACGATGGCCGCTGGCCGGAGTACGCCGGTCAGACCGGCGGGATGTCGTCGCTTTGCACGCTGGCGTTAATTAACAGTGGGGTGCCCGTGGATGACCCCGCAATCAAGAAAGCGCTGCGGTACCTGCGGAGCCTGGATCCCAACGAAACTTACTCTGTCGCATTGCAGACCCTGGTACTGTGCGAAGTCGGCTCGGCGGCCGATTTGGGCATCATCAATCGAAATGTCCGCTGGCTGGAGGATTCGCAGCTTCCGCGGGGCGATTGGACCTATCGTTCCAGCAGCAGTCTAGGAATCGGCGACCCCTCCAATGCACAGTTCGCCGTCTTGGCCTTGGGGGCTGCGGAGCAACGCGGGGTCCGTGTTCAACCCGAGGTCATGCAGCGTGCGCATCGCTACTGGGCGCAGACCCAACGCAACGACGGAGGTTGGTCCTACGAAGGGGGAGGGGCGACCCGAGGCAGCATGACTTGTGCGGGAATTGCGTCGCTGGTGATCTGCCAAGGTTTCCTGAGTCACGGCGACGCCCGCATCGAAGGTGATTTTGTGCTGTGTTGTGGCTCAACCTCCCAGGAAGAGGATCCGATCGAACGCGGGATCCAGTGGTTAGCCAAGCGGTTCAGTGTGGAGACGCACCCGGGGTCGCAGAGTGGTTTTTCGCAGTTTTATTATTTGTATGCCTTGGAACGTGTCGGGCGGATGACGGGGCGGCGGATGATTGGCGATCATGATTGGTACCGTGCGGGTGCCGAATTTTTAGTGCGTGTCCAAGATCCGTTTCAAAATCGCTGGCGCGGCCGTGGTTTTGGTGAAACCGATCCCAACGTTACGACCTCGTTCGCTTTGCTGTTTTTGGCCAAAGGCAAGCGTCAGGTGGTGCTTGGTCGATTGCAGCACGGCACAGAGGAACAGGCGGAGCCATGGCAACAACACCCGGGCGGCCCGCAGCAGTTGGTCCGCCATGTGGAACGGGCTTGGGGACGCGATTTAACCTGGCAAACGATTCGCATGGGTACCGCGACCAGCGAGGATCTTTTGCAGGCCCCAGTCCTATTGGTCAGCGGCAGCGGGGCGTTGGACTGGGATGCCGATCGCCGGGCCACGCTGAAAGCTTACGTCGACCAGGGTGGCTGCATTCTGTTTGAGGCCAATGCGGGCCGAGGTTGCGGTGACGCAACAGCGTTTGAACGGAGCGTGCAGCAGATCTGTTCTGATTGGTATCCCAATTCCCCCATCGAAAGGTTGCCACCAGAACATCCCGTGTGGTTTGCCGAGGGGCGGGTGCTGCCGGCTCGGTTGGGCGAAAAGTATTGGCTGTACGGAGTTCAGGCTTGCTGCCGCACCGCGGTGTTCTATTCGCCGCAAAGTTTGGCCTGTCGCTGGGAGGTCAGCGATCCAACCGGGCAGCGCGAAATTGCCTCCGCTGCGGTCCGTGCGGAAACTGCCGCGGCGTTGCAGTTGGGACAAAATATCATCGCTTACGCCACAGGCAGGGAACTGAAGGAGAAGTTGGAAACCAAATCAATCCTCCTGGACGAAATCGATTCGGGGCAACGTCGCAATGTCCTTCAGGTCCCGCGGCTTGATTTACAGGCCGGTAGCGAGGACGCCCGCCGTGCGCTTCCCAACCTGCTGAGGTGGCTGCAACAAAAGTTCCCGGTTCGTGTCGGCCTGGTGGAAGAGGACGTGCCACTTGTGGCAACCGAACTGGAACCCTATCCGATCCTTTGGATTCACGGGCGCACCGCATTTGAATTGGACGAAACCCAAAGAAAAGAACTCCGGGTCTTTGTGGAAAATGGCGGCATCGTCCTAGCGGACAGTATTTGCGGCAGCGAAGCGTTTGCAAAAGCCTTCCGCGAGCAGTGGTTGGCAGTCTTTCCCGACAGCCCCCTTCAACCGATGCCAGCCGATCACCCCGCATTTACAGCGCAATTCGGTCATGACTTGTCTGCGGTGACGTTGCGGCAGCCGACCGTCGGCCCAACGGGGGTCAGTATCAATCAACGCGCGTCGGCGCCGGTAATTGAATCCGCCACCCGCGACGGATTCCACGTCGCATTCCTTTCTCCCTATGACCTCAGCTGTGCACTGGAGAGTCCTAATTCGATTCAGTGCCCCGGCTACGCGACGGCTGACGCGGCGAAAATCGGAATCAATTTAATCTTGTATGCGATGCAGCAGTAGCAACCGCGTTTGCGTTACTAACCTCAGGGCGATTCATGCGGCTCCACATGAACATGCACATCGCGAACGCGTGGCATTTGCAACATGATTTGGTCTTTGACCGCATGCCCAATGCGGTGCCCCTCACTAACGGTCAAATGCCCTTCGACTTGGACGTGAATCTCCACAAAAAACTCCAAGCCACTCTTGCGTGCCCGCAGTTTTTCCACATCGCTGACACCGTTTACCTGTTGGGATGCCTTTCGAATCTGTTCGACGGTCGCCCGGTCTGCCTGTTGATCCATCAACTCCGCAGCGGTACGTGCGAACAATCGTCCGCCCACGATGACCAAGAATCCGCACACCAAAATTGCCGCGATTTGATCGATCACATTTGCCAATGGTCCCAAATGGGGTGCAGCCCACAATGCCAACGCGATCGCTGCAGACGCCATTGCATCGCTGCGATGATCCCACCCGATCGCGCGTAACGACGCGGACTGCAGACGATCGGCAACGCGCGTGGTGATGTGATACAGCATCTCCTTGGTCACCGCACAGATACCCGCAATGATCGCGGCAAGTAGTGGAGGCGGAGCGGTTTTTTCGCCCCAACGTCGCGCGGTTTCTAGAGCCAATGCCAACGCGGAAAAAACCACCAGCAAGGCGATGCTCAAACCAGCAATCGATTCGGCCTTGCTGTGACCGTAGGGGTGCTCCTCGTCTTCTTCTCGCTGAGCCACCTGCAAAGCACCACGGATGGCAAACGCGCTGGCGATGTCGCCGATGGAGTTAACCGCATCGGCTACCAACGCCACCGACCCCGTCAAGACCCCACCGGCTAGTTTCAAAATCGCCAGGACCACATTGGCAATTAAACCCCAGCCTGCTGTGGCGTTCGCTTCCTGGTAGACGTCGGCGCGATTGTTGGTGGTTGTCGAATCATTCAACGGAACGGATTTCCAGGAGAATCACGGCAGCAAGCAATTCAAGCTGAATCTTTCCCATCGCCTGCCGACGTGTCGGTTTTTCTCAGGAGCGACGTGGGAAACGGACGCGAGCCGATCGCTTAGCTAGGGATGAAAAAAGGTCCATCCGGTTTTTTCGT
>SLFV01000431.1 GCA_007124075.1 Roseimaritima sp. | reverse complement strand
GTGCGGATGCGTCTTCTGCGACCGGCCCGGAAAAATCGTTTAATCTCCAAAACGCCTGCGGTTCTTGCTCCAATATCCGTCGTTCTTGTGGACTCAGCGGTACCGCGAAAATCCTTCTGGGTTCGTTGCAAACCTGTTCCAGTAGCCCAATCGCAGTAGCGACAATCTTGGGTTCCGCCTCGATTTCCAAACCCGCCGACCGTGCTGGCCATGTGTTGTAACCTCCCAGGAAATGTTGCTCGGGCGGGGGTATATAGCCGTCGCCTCCATTGGCAAGTTCGATGACCATTGTTTGCGGCAGCGGGCTTTGGAGTTTTAGCTTCAGTCCTGTGAGCGCGTAGGTTTCATTGGGAGTGGTCGCGATTGCAACGTCGCCGATTCGTAACGCTTGCACGACGATCTCGGTTTGCTGAAGTTGATGCAGCAGGACCTGTTCTCGAGCGTAAACTTCGACTTGATTCGTTGGCAGTCCGCCGTCGAGTGGTTTCAAAATCTGTTCCGCCCACTGTAACCGTTCTGCCGAAGGGGTGCGGTAGCGGAGTGTTTGACGATGTTCCGCCATCGCCAGATCCGCGTCGCGTTTGTATTGCACTTGGCCGTACGCCTGCATCGCTCGATCAACCAGTTGCTGACTGTATTGCTGGATCGTCCAGGTTGGTTGTTGTTCTTCAGGCACAAAGTAATCGCGACGCCAGACGTCGCCGCTGCAGCCATGTGACATTAGGACTACGGGGGCGGTTGGTGATTCGCTGTTTTCTTGCTCAATGCGTAGACGGTCCTGCATGGCATTGCAGAACAAGCCATAGTAATCGGCACTGATATCTCGGTCGCCAAAGTAATGCATCGAAAAGTTAGCTAAAACTGCCAGGGGATTTCCGTCCAGGTCCTGAAAGGAAAGCAGCGAAAGCTCCGGGTCTTCCGGCCCCGAAGGTCCAGTTACGTCGTTCCAGTTGCGAGCCGCGTGCATGTTGGCTTGCACCGTTGGGTTGCCAAATGGGTCAGTTACCCGTCGGTCGGTGCGACGAATCCAGCGTCGCAAAGCATTGAATTCGGCGGCATCGATCGTGCCAAATCCAACCTGACAGGGCTGCAAGTTCGCCTCGGCGGTCGCAATCGACTGGGCCAATTTTTCACGGAGGTAGGGGACGTAGTTGGGGTCCGCGTCGGTCCCCAAGGCACCCATGCATGAACCTGCCGTATGCGTATGGGTTGCCGAAATCAGCATCCGCTCGGGTGCGATGGTGGTTCTCGTGGCGGCGACCTGTTTTGCTTCGTCTAGGAGTGTTCGCGGCATCATGCAGCTGTCAACAACCACGATCGCCAAACGTAGCTTACCGTCATCCAGTACGATTGCTCTGGCTGAAAGCGGCGTATTGACCTTGTCTACACTGCGAGACAACATGCCACCGTTAACCAGAACAGGGAGGTGAACCGGAGTGACGTCAGTGATTGCGGTACCGATTTGCAGTTCAGCCTGAACAGGCGTTATCATGTCCCCGGGCCCGCACAGCAATAATGCGCCACAGAGTATGACCGCACCAAGCCCACCGCGATCGCAAGTGGCGTGACAAGTTGCTGATCGGATGCCTGCTGTTCTTTTCATTTTCGCGTACTCATGATGTTCAGACCGGAAAGTAAAATCGCTCACGACCTCCTAGAATATAGCAGTGCCGTTCCGTATTTTCCTGTTTGCTGATGTTCATTTTTAATGCATGATTCGCAAGGCCCTGGGCGGCAAGATGCTTTTTTGTTGCGGCAGTATCCGATGATTTCGCTTACTGTCGCTGCCGCCTTTGGGGTTGCGACCGGGAATACGGTTGGCTGGTTGGCGCAGTGGTTGCTAGGTTTGGGATTTGTTGGTTTCCTGGTCGGCCGATTGTTCAATCGTCGCGGGCTTGCGTGGTGCTGCCTCTGCGTCGTGATGGCAGCGTTGTTCGCAATGCATTACCAACAACGCGAACTGGCCCACGAAAATGCGTCGCTGGGCAGTTACCTTGGCGAGCAGGCGCAGCCTGCGATCCTGCGAGCACGGCTTCTAACGCGAGTCGAACTACGTCAGCACCCGTTTGCAGCGATGGGGCGACAGGTGGAACCGTGGCAATCGATTTTTGAAGTGCAAGCCGAATCGCTGCGAGTTGGTTTAGATTTCGTGCCTGTCGAGGGCAATTTACGAGTCATTGTCGATGGCCAGATGCAGCACTTGCTGCCTGGGGATCGCGTGGAGGTAATGGGAGGCTTGCGCGGTCTTTCCGCACCCAGTAATCCCGGTGAAATCGATTACCGAAGTATTTTCTCGGCGCGAAATTTACAGGGAACTGTCCGCGTGCAGCAACCGGGGCAGATCATGCGATTGTCCACGGGCTACCATTGGCAACGTTGGGTGGCGTCTTTTGGGGCCTCTGGCGAGCGAATCCTGCGTAAGACGATGGGGCATGAGCAAGCAACTTTGGCGGCGGCACTCATCTTGGGGCGTCGAGAAGCGGTCAATCCGACTCTGCGGCAAAAGTTGCTAGCGACCGGAACGGCACACCTGCTGTCGGTCAGCGGCCTGCACTTAGGAATGGTAGCCGCAGCGGTCACGTGGCTGACGGTCATAGCCGGTTTGTCGCCGCGACAGCAACTTTGCGTGATCGTCCTGTTTTGCCTCTTCTACGCGGGGTTGACTGGGGCGAGGCCACCGGTTGTACGGGCCGCGTTGTTGGTTTCCGTGTTGTTGCTGGGCAGTTACACGGGGCGTAAGGTCAACCCGTTGAATGCACTGGCAATGGCCGCGCTGGTGTTGTTGATCGGCAATCCGGCAAATTTGTCAAACGTGGGAGTGCAGTTGTCTTTCCTGGCCGTCGGGACGTTGATGGTTGTCGGACGTGCAGGTTCAGGCCCCGACGCATCTCAGCAGGCTGCAGATCCGTTGCAGCAGTTAGTCCAGCAACGCTTAGCGGTCTGGCGACGCAGGCTGAACATGGTAACTCGTAAAGTGGCTTCGGCGGTTTGGCTCAGCCTGTCTGTTTGGGCGATCACCGCGCCTTTGATCTGGTACCACTTCCATGTCTTCGCCCCGATCACGGTCATGGCAAATGTACTATTGGCATTGCCGTTGATGGTTGCTTTGTTAAGCGGATTAGTGGCGGTGTTGGCGGGAGTGATTTGGTTGCCGCTGGCCGCGATCCCAGCAACGGTTTGCCAGACCAGTTTAACCGGCATCGTGTGGATGATTGAGATCGCGACGGCGATCCCCCGGGGACATCTCTGGTTACCAGCACCCCCGGGCTGGTGGGTCGTCCTGTTTTACCTGGTCTTGGTGGGCGTTTGGCTGCTGTCCCCTAAAAATTTAGGTGGCAGGTTTAGGTCACTGCAGCGATGGTCACGGGCCGGCCAGCAAAAAACTCGCTGCGTGGCGTTGGCTTCGTTTGTAGTCTGGGTGGGATTAGGCATGCTACTAGCCACCGCGTATCGAACCAACGTCCTCCACGGGATCGCTCCCGGGCAGATTGAGATCACCTTCGTCGATGTCCGGCATGGGACCTGCGTGCTGATGCGTCTTGATAATGGGGAGGTCTGGTTGTACGACTGCGGCAGTTTAGGCAGTCCCTTGTTTAGCAGTCGGCCGATTGAAGCGGTCTTGTGGGAGAAAGGGATTCGTCGGATTGACACGATCGCACTATCGCATGCCGATGCCGACCACTACAACGCGTTACCGCAGTTACTGAACCGTTTTCGCATCGGCCGAATCATCACGCCACCTGGGATGTTGCAGCGGGACAAACCGGGGATTGCGGAGCTTCGGCGGCTGATCCACACCGCCCGCGTTCCGGTCCACCCGTATCATGCGGGACAGCAGATTTCGCTTGCTGATTCGCTGACAAACATCGACGTCCTGCATCCGCCGTTGGAACCATTGCCTGGCAATGACAACGTCAATAGCTTGGTCCTCCAGGTAGCACATGCGGGCAGAATTTTGTTGCTACCCGGTGACTTGGAAACGCCGGGGACCGAAGCGGTACTTGCCCTGCCGCGTCCGCCGCCCAAAGGGATTTTAATGTCGCCGCATCATGGCTCCTTGCAGGAGGACAGTCGTCCGCTGTTGGACTGGGCACGCCCCCACACCGTCGTCATCAGTGGCGGCACCCGAGCCGCCCGGCCTGAGGTGTTGCGAGCAATGAGCCAGAACGGGGCCGAAACATTTGTCACTGCGCTGCATGGAGCGATTGCGGTCTCTATGGATCAAGCCGGGAATGTTCAGATCAAAACCTTCTCCCCGCCAAAGCGACGAAGCCGCCTCAGTTTGGACAGCGATGGTGGCTAACGTGCAAGCCGTTCTGTGTCACGATGATGATTGATCCACGGGATTGGACGAGGTTGGGGGGCTTGCGGGGCTGGGGTCGGAAATTTGGAATCGTTCCAGCAACCGATACAGTTTGCGACGATGGATGCCTAGCGTCCGAGCCGCTCGTGCCTTGTTGCCTTTTTCCTGCGCGAGAATTTCCAGCACGTGAGCTTTTTCGATATCCTCCAGCTTCACCGGCAGCGGTTCGCAAGGGGTAGGCGGCGGGGGAGCAACGGTGGGTCGATGCTGGACCGATACCTTAGGTGCCACCACCTTGGTTGCACCTGCATTCGCCTGTGCTATTTCGGCGGGTAAATCATCCATCGCGATTCGGTTGTTTTCCGCCAGGATCGTTGCCCGTTGCACGACATTAATTAACTGCCGAACGTTGCCGGGCCAACCGTACGCGTTGAGCAATTGTCGCACGTCGGCTTCAATGGTCCAATCGGCGGGCAGAAAATGGTCCAGTAACCGGTCCACGTCTCCCGCTCGCTGGCGAAGCGGTGGTAAGTCGATCGATAGAACGTTGATTCGGTAATAAAGGTCCTCGCGAAAATTCCCCTGTTCAACCTCGCGTTGTAAGTCACGGTTGGTTGCCGCGATAATCCGAACGTTGACGAATCGTTCTTTGTGCGAACCAATCCGCCGCATCGATCCGTCTTCCAGCACACGGAGCAACTTAGGTTGCAGCGATAGTGGCAGTTCGCCGACTTCGTCAATGAACAGTGTGCCGCCATCGGCGACTTCGAATAATCCTGGTTTGTCCCCGGTTGCGCCGGTGAACGAGCCTTTCTGGTGTCCGAACAGTTCGCTTTCCACCAACTGTTCTGGCAAAGCAGCGCAGTTGATCGTCACGAATGGATGTTCGCGTAAGGGACTTTTCTCCTGAATCGCGCGGGCCACAACTTCCTTGCCGGTCCCACTTTCGCCCTGTAATAAGACCGGTTTGTCTGTGGGGGCGACTTTTTCAATCATCCGCATCACGTCCCGCATCGCGACCGACACCCCCACCATTTCGCAAGCCGGACGCGTCCGGGAAATCAACTCCTTCAGTTGACGATTCTCTTTCCGCAATTGTCCTCGGTTAAGCGCCAGCAGGCAGTGGTGCTCCAAATCCCCCAGCGAGCATGGTTTGGTCAGGTAGTCACACGCACCCATCTTCATCGCGGCGACCGCCGATTCGATCGTCCCTTGCCCCGTCAAAATGATGACCTCCATGTCCAGCTTCATCTGCTGCACCCGCTGCAGCAATTCCAGGCCTGACATGCCGGGCATGTTCATATCAAAAACCGCTACTTCGAAGCCTTGCCGCTCGCACAAACTGATCGCCTCGGCTCCATTGGCAACCGCGGTTACCTGATGTCCTTTCCGTTGCATCCACCGTGCGCACGTGTCACGGAAATCGTCCTCATCCTCTACCAGCAGCAATTGAATCGTCGTTTGAGACATCCCCCCCCCCTGCAAAAGTATCGGAAATTCCGCGTTTGCCCGGACGACCGATCGAGCACGCCGCCGCACATTGCGCGCGTATGGTCGCGCTTTCGTCGTGGTCCGGCGATGGCTTCAATATGATACCGCACGTTCCAGGATCGGCAGCATTCGACGCTGGCGTAGATGTTTGGAACAGGATGGGTCGTCCGATCGGGAGGCATTTTCTGTTGCGTCTCCGCCCGATCAACCCTCCCAGAATCTGCCCATGTCCGTGTAACGACCGAAATCCGCTTTCCGGGGAAGCAAATGATATTCCAGAATTTATTTTTCGTTTCCTGACCCCATGAGCAATGAGAGGATGCAGTCTCGTCCGATGGTGCTACGGACAATGGTTAGATACCGATCAATTTAAGCTGTAGTGCTTCATGGATTCCAGCCGAACAAGTACCTGGGACGGCAGAACGTCTTGCCTGAAATTTGCTTCGATGGTTTTCTCCCTTGGCATGCCACCGTGAAAAGCGTTATCTGACGCTACCGCAGGTGATTTTGCAGCATTGACGGAAACACGATTCATGAAACCCAGTCGTTTACGGATTTTTGACTCCAACGATCCAGCAGCGAACGAACCGACGATCAATTTAACGGTCGCTCAAATCGTTCCCTTGTTGGTCGATGCCTTTCAGACCGATCGCGTCTGGTTAACCGATTTTGGTAACGAACCGATTCGAGTTACCAGCGATCTGTACGAGATCTTACTGGCCTATCAGCAGATGCGTCGCAGCGATGCGGCGTGACGCCAAGGTCAGAAATCAAACTGCTGCGTCCGACTCCTGATGCAGTGGGCGCCGTAGGAATCCTCGGGGGGGCGTGGCGGGGCGCTCGCTACTTGTCGGCGGTCGGTTCTTGCCTGCCATTGAACGAAAACGGCCGCACGTGTCCCGCAGTTGGATGATCGTTGTTTACAATACCGGGCCTGGCTGTCGGATGCCCCCGGTGACAAAATTGTAAGCGACTTATGACTGAATCCCTCTTTGACGACCCGCCCGAGGCGGCTTCGCCGCGAACCGTTCCGGCCAGACTCTTTCTGCTAGACGGCATGGCTTTGCTATACCGCAGCCACTACGCTTTGATCCGCAGCCCTAGAATGACTTCGCAGGGCCTATGCACATCGGCCATTTTCGGCTTGGTCACAACCATTAGCGACCTGATCAACCGCGAACAGCCAACCCATCTGGCGATGGCGCTGGATACACCCGAACCAACGCAGCGACATCTGGTTTTCCCGCAGTACAAAGCGCAACGCGAGGAAATGCCGGAAGATCTTAGTCAGCAGTTGCCCTATCTAGATCGGCTGCTGGGAGCGTTGCGGATTGCCTGCATTCGGATGCCTGGCTACGAGGCCGACGATGTGATTGGGACTTTGGCAAAACAGGCGGCCCAAGCCGACATCGAAACTTGGATGGTGACACCTGACAAAGACTACGATCAACTGGTCTCCGAACAGATCCGAATCTATCGTCCTGGTCGTAAGGGGGCGGAGTTTGAAAAGCTGGGTGTCGGCGAGGTCCTGCGGAAGTGGGACATCGATCGTGTGGAACAGGTGATTGACATCCTGGGATTGATGGGGGACAGCAGCGACAATGTTCCTGGTGTACCAGGAATCGGGCCGAAAACCGCGCAAAAGCTGATCAAACGATTCGATTCGATCGAGAACCTGCTGGCCAATATCGATCAGCTCAAGGGCAAACAGCGTGAAATGCTGGCCACCAATGCCGATCAAGCACGGTTGTCTAAGCAGTTGGTGACCATCCAGTTGGACGTGCCTCACGGTCTTGAACTGGATCAGTTGCGTTATCAGGGTCCTGATCTTCAATTGCTGCAAGAGCTCTTTGCTGAACTGGAATTCGAAACGCTTGGAAAACGGTTTTTCGGGGACGATTTTTCAATCGCGAGTCAGACGGCAACGTTGGTCAGGGAGACGCGTCAACGGGAAATCCAGGCCAGCCTGTTCGGCGAACCGGCCACCAAGAACACGATTGAGGACACCCCGCACCAATACCACACAGTAACCGATCAGGCGGAGCGAGCTCGCTTCATTGCGGAACTGCTGAACCAACGCGAAATCTGTTTTGATACCGAAACCACGGGGTTAGATCCTCACGCCGCCACACCGCTGGGATTGGC
>SLFV01000335.1 GCA_007124075.1 Roseimaritima sp. | reverse complement strand
CGGAAAACTTGCAAACCTAAATGCTCCTTGCGACTATCGTCCGGACCGATTGAATAGACACGGTTTTCAAAAATCCATTGCCGGTGGCTTTCCAACGAGCGTTCGGGGTCCTCCAAGAAAAGGGAAACCCGAATTTCGTGAAGGTCACCGTTGGGTCGAGGCGCAGCGACCTTTAGACGCACCGCCCCCTGCTTTGCTTCACCACCCCCCTCCCGGAGAGGAAATTTGAAGGTTTCCACCGGCCCAGGAAGCATTGCTTCGATCGTGCCGGAAAGCGAATCGATCGATTTCGCAGCACCGGTGGGCAACCCAAATGGCAGTTGCACCTCCGAAAACGGGAGTTCTGGATTGGTCGCAACCACAATCACCCCTTCGCGGTGTATGCTCTGCAATTCTTCACCACTATCCAATTTGGCTCGCAATTCGTCGTGCGGCAGCGACAGTCCCAGCGGCGTCAGACGCGGTTCCCAGGCCAGTTGTACCGTCACATTGAGTGCGCTTCGCTGCGGGTTCACCAGAACACGTCTAGCGTTCACGATCGTCGGTTCCAACCTGTAAATTCCGGCATAAGCCGCACTTTCAAATCGCTGCGGACGCTCATTTGCGGCGGGGATCAACAACAGTCGATTTTCTCGGCTACGGTAGAAATCGACGTCCAGATTCGCGGAGTCCAGCGTTAAATCAAGGGCCTGCCAGAACAGCAGCGGCCCGACCTCTCCCAGCCCCAACAAGGTTTCGCGATTCTCCGAGGTCTGAAATTCGATCCCGGTTGCACGCGTTAATCGCTGCAGGGCATCGTCCAAGGTGAGCGCGCCTTGGAGGTGGATGGTGGTGGGAGTTGCTGCGATTGCGGTTCGTTGTTTTTCCAACTCGGTGCGAACACGACGCAGTCGTAATTTTGCTTCTGCGGAAAGGTTTGCGGTATCCTGCGGAAGGTAGGCAAGAATCGCTGGCCCCAGTTCAATCAATCCTCGTTCCGCTTGCAGGCGTGTTGCCAGCCTATCCGATTCCAATTGCCCTAGCAGTTCCAAAACGTCGACCTGGAACGTATCCTGTTGCAACGCCGCTTCCTCCACCTGGCCCCAGACCGGATAGATGCCTTGCAGCGTCACCGCAACAGCGCCCCCCCAAGCGATCAGCAAACAGCCGATTTTCGATAACCAACTAGCGACGGTAGCGGTTGTAAGGTTCAGCATCGGTGCCCTCTTACCGGAATGATTCACAAATAAGCGTTCCCAGATCCCAGTTTAACCTACGGTTGATCTGAGGGGGTGGTGGTCTGTCGCCTTCAGTAATCGTTTCGTAGGGTGCTGGGGAACTGGTGAAATCCCGACTGTTTCTAATCGTCGCGGTGGTTTTTCTGCGCGGCAGCGGAGTCAGTGCGGAACCTCCGCTCGTCCGATTCCAGGTCAATGGACACGCCAAGGAGGGTTTACTTTTGGTCCAAACCGACCATCGGACGGTTTTGCTAAGCCGTGACGGTTGGTTGCATGATTCACTGGACGGTCAGCGTCCGCAAATTGAAACGCGTCTGAACAGCACTTTTGTGGCGACCACGGCGGCCGAATTGCGATCAGCCTTACAGGTTGAATTTGGACGCGGCTTTGAAGTGGTGCCCACCCAGCATTACCTTGTCGTGCAATCCGAGGGGCGCGGTCATCGCTGGCCCCGAACGTTTGAAGGTCTGTACCGCGAATTCGTCCGTTTCATGAAAGTACGCGGATTGCAAACCCGCAGCGGACGCTTTCCACTGGTTGCTGTGATCCTACCCGATCAGGCCGAATTTCAGCGAGAATTGGAAAGGCTAAACGTTCAGTTATCGCGGGTCGCAGGGATCTACCAACTTGGATCGAATCGTGTGTACCTGCACGAACAGGGACAGCGGGATTACGTCGCAGAAACCGTCCGCCATGAATCGGCGCATCAGGTCGCTTATAACGTCGGTATTCACAGTCGCGTCGCCGATACCCCGCGTTGGATCGTGGAGGGAGTAGGGTGTTTGTTTGAGCCTGCGGCAATGCAAAGTTTCCACCTGCAGCGCGGGGTGCGGGACCGTAGCCATCGTGGTTACGTCACGCAGTTCATTGCCAATTTTCGCGATCCTACCCTGTTGGCGACCGAACTGCTGCAGTTGGTAAGCGACGACACGCTGTTCCAAACAAGCCAATCGGTTGACCGCGCCTACTGTTTAAGTTGGGCGTTGACGTTTTACATGGCCGAACGGAAACCGTCGGCATTCGCAGCAATGCTGCAGGAGACAAACCACCTTCCTCCTTTTCAGACCTATCCCCGATTGCAACGACAAAACGATTTTGCGCGCTGGATCGATCAAAGTCTGCCCCAGTTTGCAGCGGATCTTTCCCGGTTTATCGAAAGCCTGCGGTAGAACGAAAAAAGACTGCCCATCGCACGGCGACACGATCCGGGTATCATGGAACCAGCGGCAGACGCAAATCTACCTTTTCCCGCCCTGAGCATTAGGAATCGCCGAGAGATGCGTAGGGAAGGCTCGGAAAATTCCTGCCCGCCGCTGGCCCAAAAGCATCCTGTTCCGTTTTGACATCGATCGTTTCACAGCAGCGGTTAACGCATGACAGATCCCGCGATTGATTATCATGCCGACCAGGCCGACCAGGCCGACCTGATTGCTTGGTTACAAGTCACGATGTTACCCGGCATTGGCCCGCGAATATTGTCCGAGTTGCTGGACCGTTTTGAAACACCCCAACGCATCTTGACGGCCAGCAATCAGGATTTGCTGTCCGTTTCCGGCGTCGGCGAGAAGTTGGCGGGGCGAATTGGTCACGCCGATCAACACGTTGCTGCAGAAGCGATTATCCAGTGGTGCCAGAAGCAAAACGTAGCGATTGTTATGCGGAGTCAGTCGGAATACCCTCGGTCACTGCGGGAGCTTCCCGATGCCCCGCCACTCGTTTTTGTCCGTGGTGAGGTGTTGCCATGCGATGGGTTGGCGGTTGCGATCGTGGGCAGTCGACATGCCACGGCCTACGGAGGCAAGCAGGCAGAACAGATTGCCTATGGCTTGGCTCGCGCCGGGGTCACCATCGTCAGTGGATTGGCACGCGGGATCGACAGTGCGGCACACCAGGGAGCCTTAAATGCCGATGGTAGGACGCTGGCGGTATTGGGAGGCGGTTTGGCAAAATTTTATCCTCCCGAAAATATTCCACTGGCCAAACAGATCGTTGCCGCAGGTGCGGTTTTAAGCGAGTATCGGCCGGATGCTTCCCCCAAAGCGGGTATGTTTCCACAGCGAAACCGATTGATCAGCGGGCTTTCGATGGCCGTGTTGGTCATCGAGGCGGCCGATCGCAGCGGAGCATTAATTACGGCACGATTGGCATCGGAACAGGGACGCGAGGTACTGGCGCTGCCGGGAAACGTCAACAGCCGGATGTCGGCGGGGTGTCTGGCGTTGATCCGCGATGGTGCGATCCTGGTCCGCCACGCGGATGACGTATTAGAAGCATTGGGACCGGCCGTCGATTCGATCCCCACAAATTCAGGGCATACCATCCGAAACGGCGCGGAATTGTTGCTGAATGACCAGGAACGTGCGGTCTTGGAAGCAGTACAAACCGAAGCCACCTCGATCGACACGGTGATCGCTCACAGCGGGTTGCCGGTCCAACGCGTCTTGGCGACGATGAGCGTGCTGGAGTCCCGCAAGTTAGTGCGTCGTTTAAGTGGACAATTTGTCTGTCGCGTTTGAAATCCTTCGATCCATCCTCCCTACCCGTTGTCACAAAGGAGTGTCTCCTGGACGTCGCATCGATTCTGGGCCCGCAAGGTCGTATCGCTAAACGTTTGTCGCACTACGAACACCGCCCGCAGCAACTGCAGATGGCCCAGGCGGTTCAAGATGCGCTCCGCGATGGACAGCATTTGATTGCCGAAGCGGGGACCGGGACCGGGAAAAGTTTTGCGTATCTAGTTCCGGCGATCTTGCATGCAACCGGTGACCAGCAAGAGACCGACGACGCCTCTGCCAATGACAACGACCAGGGTCGAAAACGCAATCGCAGAATAATCATCAGCACGCACACGATCAGCTTGCAGGAACAGTTGATCCAGAAGGATCTACCGATCCTCAACAGTGTGATCCCGCGCGAGTTTTCCGCCGTCCTGGTCAAAGGCCGAGGAAACTATTTGTCGCTAAGGCGGCTGACCAAAGCTCAGGCAAGGGCAACGCAGATGATGGCGTTTGATTCGCAACTGAAGCAGCTTGGAGAGATCCGACGTTGGGCTGGTGAAACGAATGATGGCAGCCTCAGTACGTTGCCGTTCCGCCCCGATCGCGATGTTTGGGACGAAGTACAAAGCGACTCCGGCAATTGCTTGGGGAGAAAATGCGATACATATAAAGATTGTTTTTATTTCAAAGCCCGTCGTAGGGCCACGAATGCTCAAGTCCTGATTGTCAATCATGCCCTGTTTTTCAGCGACCTCGCCTTGCGCTCCCAGGGTGCCAGCGTGCTGCCCGATTACGATGCCGTCATCATGGATGAATGCCACACCATCGAAGCGGTCGCGGGTGATCACTTGGGTGTCCGAATCACCAGTGGCCAGATCGATTACCTGCTGAACAAGCTGTACAACGACCGCACGCAGAAAGGCCTGCTGGTCACGCATGAACTGCGTCAACTGCAACAACTGGTCGAACGCTGCCGCTTTGCCGCCACAAACTACTTTGCGGACCTGCTGGATTGGTCGGAACAGCATGGCAGTCCGAATGGTCGCGTGCTTGCCGGGGGCGTGGTCGATAATTCGGTCAGCAAACCGCTGGAGGAACTTGCTGGACAGCTATTGCGGTACAGCCAAAATCTGGAACAGGAATCGGATCAGTTGGATTTCACCAACGCGCACAATCGCTTGCTGCTGCTGGCAGGGAACTTGCGAAGCTGGAACGACCAGGGGTTCGCGCAAACGGTTTATTGGCTTGAACAGCACCCATCTGCACGTGGTTTGCCGCGGGTGACGCTGGCGCTGGCCCCGATTGATGTGGGGGCGACCTTGCGCGAATCGCTATTTCAGTCGGCCACCGATGACGGACCACCGCGGCCTCGGTCGGTGATCCTGACCAGTGCGACATTAGCGGTGGGAAAGGAAAAACACTTTGAATTCTTTCGTTCGCGAATTGGGTTGGCCAGCGGTGGATCGCTGCAGGTGGGCAGCCCGTTTGATTACCGCCGACAAGCCAAGTTGGTGTTAGTCAAAGACCTGCCGGATCCGTCGGCGGCGCGGCGAGATTTCGAACGGCAATTGCCGACGCAAATTCGGCATTATGTGGCACAAACCAACGGGCACGCGTTCGTGCTGTTTACCAGCTACGACCTCTTAAAACGTTGCGCGGCCGCTTTGGTGCCTTGGTGTAGCCAGCAGGGGATGAACCTTTACAGCCAGGGTGGCGATCAAAGTCGATCGCAGTTGTTGGATGCGTTCCGCAGACATCCTCGCAGCGTCTTGTTTGGGACCGACAGTTTTTGGCAGGGAGTGGACGTGCCGGGGGACGCGTTGCAAAACGTGGTCATTACGAAATTGCCCTTTAGTGTTCCTGACCATCCGTTGCTACAAGCACGCTTGGAGGCGATTCAGGAGGCCGGGGGCAATCCATTTCGGCAGTACCAACTGCCCGAGGCGGTGATTAAATTACGACAAGGCTTTGGGAGATTAATCCGCACGGCAACCGATTCGGGAATGGTTGTGATTTTGGATCCACGCGTGATTACCAAACCCTATGGGCGAACCTTTATCGATTCCCTGCCTGAAATGGAAACGCAGCATGCACGGGCCTGCGAGGCCACTCCAACAGCTCCGTAATGGCTGGGAGTTACGCTGCGGGTGCCTTTTTGTGCAAAGTCGAACGCTTGTGGCAACCGTTACGCTGGCGGCGTGTTTCGTTGCCGCCAGCCGATCCCGCTGCAGAAAACCACGAATCCAACCAGCAACCCAATCGGGCGATCGGACCACCATTGATACGGTCCCCAGCGATTGTCACGTGTTGGCCTGGCGATGACATGCCCATCGGTTTGTTTGTCGATCTCCCCAATGACCCGCCCGCAGCCATCAATCCAGCATGTTGGCCCGGTATTGGAAGCCATCAGCAACGGTCGACGTGTGCCCACGGCCGCCATGATCGAACAGCGTCGGTGATGGTCCAGCACGGCAGACCCGTTGAACCAAGCATCATTGGTCAGATTGACAATGACATCGGGAGCCTGGCCCGCGGCTGTTAACTGTCGGACTTGGTTGATCGTGGCGTGTTCTACCGCGGTTTCAAAACAAATGTTTGGTGCAATCCGTACAGTGCCTAGTTGCATTGTCCGAAATTCGGTCCCGGGGGTGGTGCGTGGCGCGGGCAGGTAATCGAACAATGCGGGAACCCACTCCAGCAAGGGGATGTATTCGCCAAACATCACCAGGTGCCGTTTGCCGTACCACTGGGTGACTTGGCTGGCACGGTCGACCCAGACCGCGCCACTGTAGCTGTGCATGCGCTCCGCAAAACTGACCACGCCACAACCGAGCAGCAACGCTGGCAATTCCGCTTGATCGCCCGCGATCGCCAACTGCCGCTGCAAGCTTGCAGCTTGCTGCCGAAAGGCTTCGTTCCGCTCCGCGATCAACCCGTCGCGCTGCGGTGGGGTCAGCCCCAGCTCCTCGCCACTGGTTGCATTTTCCGCCAACACCATCCACGGGGTCCCGACGGCGAACATTGATTCGGGCCAGACAACCAAATCGATGCTTTGTTCTGGGCTGTCTGTCATCGCCACCTGCGAACCGCGAACGTAGGCCATAAAGATCTGGCTGTATCGCTCCGACGGCATGATATACTCCGTCCGCTCGTTTCGCTGGATCAACGCAATCGCAATCCCCAGCGATTGGGCCTCGCTGCCCGCCGGGATTTGCCCCAACCGCCACAAACCGTAAGCCAGCGTGGCCAACAGCAAACTGCCAGCTAACGCAGAGGTTACCAGCGGTCGTCGGTCGATGGTAGCTAGCTTGGGCACTTCTCGCTGGCGACCGCTGGCTTTGGGGTCCATTTCGTTGTCACCCGCGTCACGACCACGCAGCAGCGGATGCCGGGTTTCAATCCAGATCGCAAGGGCGGTTGCCACGCTGGCCACGACGAAACCAACGGCATAACTGCCTCCGATATCGGCGACCTGCAGGATCACAGGCAACGCCACCTGGCTGTGCCCTAGTTGGCAAACCGACAGGCCTGTGAAAGCGTAGCTGCGAATGCATTCCAAACCGATCCAGATACTCGGCGCCGCCATAATCGCCGGTATCGCATGCCTGCGTGCCACGCGAACCAAACCGACGAACAATGCCGTATAAACGCCCAGGTACCCCCCCAGGGTCAGCCAACCAAGAAACATCGCCGGATGCGCAAAACAAAGCCCATACAACGCAAGGAGCCAAAAAACGCTCCCGGCCAGCCAGAGCCGGCAGTAGTCCCGGCGTCGCAGCGTGACGGCCGGATGCGTTAGCATCACCCACGGAACCAACGCGATCCACCCGGCCAGCCACAGTCCCAGCGGATCGGTTGACATCCACAGCAGCAGCGCCCCCAGCCACGGCAGCCTTCGGGGCGTCCCCCATGTTAGCAGTCCTGAACCACATCCCGATGCAACCGAAACCGGCAGCAATCCATCCATGACAATCAACCTCGGGTACTGCTAAAAAGATGACGCGAATGCCTGGACATCGGCCACAATTTCGTCCACCCGAACGGCCAAACGTTGTCGGGCGGCAGTTAAGTCTGTCGATTCATCAACTCCCAAACGGGTAAAGATATAAAATTTCACTTTTGGCTCGGTCCCCGATGGTCGCACCGCGACATAATTTCCCGGTTCGGCAAGGTCCATGATCACCAAATCGCCCACCGGGCCGTCCAGTGGTTCGGCCTGGCAGCTGAT
>SLFV01000114.1 GCA_007124075.1 Roseimaritima sp. | reverse complement strand
ATTCTGTCCCGTTGGAAACCGCCGCTAAGCTGCTTGCCGAAACCGCCCACAACCTACGCCTACCGTTATCAGGAATTCGTCAATCGGCGCAGTGGATCAATGATGGTTACTTAGGACCGACGACCCCGGAACAGAAGCAATGCTTGGAGTCGCTGCTGCACCAAGTCGATGGGATGCAGGACTTGATCTCCGACTTGCTGTCGGTAGATCAAGTACGTCGTGGTTTTCCGCGCGTGCACCAGCAGTGGGTCGATACTCGCTGCCTACAAAACGACGTGATGAACGCGATCGATGCGGTATTGCTGCAAAGTGGCGTCGATCTGCGGTGGGAGATGCCCGCAGGGATCACATCGGTGTACGCAGACTCCGCCAAGCTGACGCGGCTGTTGCTGAACTTGATCGGCAATGCGTTCCAATCCTCGGGTGAAGCGGTCCAGATCCTGGTTCGCTGCGAGCCGGTGGAGAAGCACAGAACGCTGCGGTTTGTCGTCATCGACCACAGCCAATCAGACGACCCTGCTTGGTCGGCCCGTTTTGGCAGCAGTGACCCGAACGGTGGGCGTTCTCGGACGTTGGCGCTGACGATCAGTAGCCAACTGGCTGCATTGCATTGCAGCCATCTGGAAATCGATAGTCGCCCCGGTGAAGGGACTCGGATTGCCTTTGAACTGCCCGCGGCAGGCCCAACTTCCGTGGCGGACGCCTGGTTTCGTTGGCGCCAACGTTTCGTCAAATTGCCTGTCCGACCGATCCGCCGCTCGCAAAACCTGCGGATCGATCCGCCACAGCCCCATCAGCGAAACGCCGACAGCCAATGCAATCGTTCGACCGTGGCCGACTCCTTTTTAATCGCATACGACGGCCAGCCCCCCTTGTTTCCCAACGGGTTTGCCGCGGTTTGTATCCATGTCGGCCCCACCGTGCCTTCGCAAACTGTCGCTCGTTTCGGTTACCAGTTGCAGGAAGCGATGCGAATGTATGAGTTGGCATATCGCACCAACCAGCGACAATGGGTCGTGCTGCTGGATGCTGATGCAGTTTTGGCGGAGGAACGGCTCACAAATTTCCAACGATTCGCGACAAACGACCTTCTACAGCTTCGATGGACGTGGACTCCGCCGACGATGATTCCTTTGCACCAGCATTCGGGCAGGAGCAAACTGCGTGACCTATTGGTTCGTGATTCGCTTCACAATTGCTGCCCGCTGGGAAACATCACTGCACCACGTTCGCAGGCTGGAACCCCGTTGCCCGCAATCTCGCTGGTGGCAACCAGGAGACTGGAAAGCGAATTGCGACGTTTGGCAACCCGAATCTCAAAGCAATCTCATCAACTGCAAGCACAGGCGCATGGTCTGCGTGGCTGAGCCAACGTCCTTGACGGTTTACTGGGCCCCCCTCACCCGTGTGGACCGCGGATGGACATGAGCACCACTTTTATGGGGTACGTGGCGTCAATCCATTACATTACTGCTACAGGTACCTGCGGTGTTTCATAAACAGACAGCGCAACGTCACGGAACGAAATGGATGAATCGACCAGGGGATGCGGCAAATCACAACCCGACGGTTTTGATCACTGGTGCCAGCAGTGGCATCGGCCTGGAAACCGCCAGGCTGCTGTCCCAAGAGGGATTCCGCGTGATCGCTGGTTACCGCAGGCCGGAGGCGGCCCCGATGCTATCCCAGACACTTGGCCCCGCTGCGGTCCCGCTGCGTCTGGACGTTACCGATGAATCGTCAATTCGACTTGCGGCTCAGCAAGTGGCGGGCATCGCAACCTCTGGTGTTGCGGGTTTGGTAAACAATGCGGGCGTCGCTCTGGCCGGGCCGCTGGAGGGACTATCGACAAGCCAATTGACCAACCAGTTTCACACCAACGTGCTTGGACCAATTCTGGTATCGCAAGCGCTGTTGCCTCTCATCCGTCGCGGAAACGGACGCATCGTTCATGTTGGCTCCGCTGCTGGTTCGTTGGCGTTGCCGTTTCTGGGAACGTACGCCGCGTCAAAATCTGCCCTGGACCTGATCGCTGACTCGATGCGTCGCGAGCTTCAACTTGTATACCCGAGCAAAAAGGAATCGCTGCCAAGGTCAAGCTTCGGTCAGATTGGTCGTTTTTTTGGCTATCGGCCAGACCGTTCGCCCCTCTCCGAGGGCGGCTCGCAAACGATTCCGGTGATCATGGTGCGACCGGGGAGAATGGCAACAGGGATTTTCGACCGGAGCGAACGGGAGGCGATCGCGGGACTGGAATCAATGGAAGCCAGCATTCAGCAGCGTTATCGTCCCTATTTGTTACGGCTGCAAACCCTGTTGCATCGGTACGAAAAACATCGGGGCAATCCCAAACGCGTTGCCAAAGTCATCCACCGGGCCTTGACGGTCAAAAGACCTCGCAGCCGCTACCAAATCGGCTTGGATGCGGTCGCCGTCCATCAACTGACGAAGTGGTTACCAGATTCGATCCTGGACGCTCTGATCGCACGTTCGCTCCGCCCTCGGTAATGCGGGATGTCGACATGCAGATTGATCCGTCTCGCAAACCGATAAACGATTTGAACGCTTTCGCCGATACCGATACAATAAACCGGTTAACTTGCAAGGCTCCAGATCCAGACGACGTTCATCCGCATAGCAACGTCCGCTGGCGGCACACGACTTGCGGCGATTTTGATAAATTCCCGCCCAAACAAATCTCAGGAACGATAATGATGACTCCCCGCAGCCGACGTGAATTCATTCAAACCCTTGGGTTAAGTACAGCCGCCGTTCCTTTCTTGTCGAACTTGCCAAGCCTCTGCTTTGCTGGCAGTATGCAGCGGAAGCGACGTTTGGTCGTCATTTTTAGTCCCAACGGGGTTGTGAAAAAGACCTTCTGGCCCGACACGATGGGGTCGGAGTACGATTTAAAGGAATCGCTTGTTCCGCTGGAGCCGTTCCGAGACCAGCTTTTGATCGTCAAAGGGGTTCACGACAAGGTGAAAGGGGATGGCGACAGCCACATGCGCGGGATCGGCTGCCTGCTGACCGGGACCGAATTGTACCCGGGAAACATTCAGGGTGGATCGCATACGCCAGCAGGCTGGGCAAGCGGGCAGTCGATCGATCAAGAGATCAAGAATTTCTTACAGCAAAGCCCGGAAACGCGAACCAATTTTGGCTCTTTGGAGTTTGGTGTTTCGGTACCAAAGGTTGCCGACACCTGGACTCGGATGGTCTACGCTGGCCCGAACCAGCCGATTGCACCGATCGATGATCCGTATCAAATGTTCAACAAACTTTATGGTCGGATGGAGGATCGCGAGATGCTTAAGAGCTTGCTTGATGACGTTCGCGAAGATTTAGAGAAAGTCAGTCGGCGGCTAAGTCGGGAGGATCGACGCCTGCTGGAACAACATGCCGAATTCGTTCGGCAAACCGAGCAGGAGTTAAAACAAAATCAACAATCCGAAATCCTTCATGCTATGCCTGCATTGGAGCAGGGTGTGGAGGACAACAATGATAATATGCCGAAAATCAGTACGATGCAAATCGATATGATGGTCAACAGTTTCCAAAACGATTTCTCGCGAATTGCCACGTTACAATACACCCGCAGTGTGGGTGGTGCGAAAATGCGATGGCTGGATGTCGAACGGGGGCACCACGATCTTTCGCACGAACCAAATTCTAACGAAGAAGCCCAGCAGCAGCTTACCAAAATCAATCACTGGTACGCCGAGCAGGTCGCTTACTTGGCACAACGCTTGCGGGAGACGCCTGAACCTGGAGGTCAGGGAAGCTTGCTGGACAACACTACCATCGTTTGGACAAATGAGCTGGGCGAGGGAAATTCGCACACGCTGAACAACATCCCCTTTGTGTTGATCGGCGGGGGGATGGACGTTGCGATGAATCGTGCGATCGACCTGAAGGATGTTTACCACAATCGCTTGCTGATGGCGTTAGCACAGCCTTTCGGTCATCATCTTTCGACCTTCGGCAACCCCGACTTTTGCGGTGGCGGCCCGTTGTCGTTGTCGTAGAGCAGGAGAAGAAGGCTAAGCCGACCGGAAATAACCACCCCAAAAGCTGGTTAGGCCCGCGAAGCAACACCTTGGAGCGGACAACACCCCCGCCTTTAGTGGATATGTTGCGTTTCAAAGCCGTAGTGTTTTAACCACGCCTCCCACTTGTGTGCGTCCTCGTGGGTTTTCAGGGTCATCTTACGCCATTCGGGGCAACGATATTTGACGTCCAAATGCCCGTCGTGCCCCATTTTTCGAACCTCACATTTCAGATCGGTTAGCGTCTTGACCAGACTTTCTGCCAATTCGGCATCGTGAATGCATTTGGACTTCCAATTCACCAGTCGATACCGAACCTCTTCTTTCGGACTGTCTGCAAATGCGGCCTGGGAACCGACTACGGCAATCGACGCGGCGGTGACAACGCGGGAAATCATCTTTCGGCGAGAAATCATCTAAAAAATCCTTATCAAACGCGAGGTGCTGCTATTGGTCGTAACGGCAGCCGCAAGGGGGGACTTCAAGCGTGCCCCCTCAGCGGCCCACTTGGAACCGTGGAAGCCTAAACAATAACAGTGCCAGCTTGCAAGCTCACCTGCGGATCCACCCTGTGAGCGTGGGTGATAGGAGGGCAGACACAGGAGGGTTGGCTAGATCGTTCACCAACCGTTTGGCAAGGGAGGTGGATTCAGTCAACCTGCAATTCTCCCCAACGACGTCGGAAACGGAACCGCCGCCACACCTTCCGCAATTTGACCTCAGGTAGCGACGCCTGCAAAGCGATTTCACTCGACAAGCAGCGCCCACGCAAAATGGCTTGGCTGTCGTCTTTCCAACCAACCCAGGCACCATAGCGGTCGGCCTGGGGAAACGACGCAATCATGCCTCGCCAAGGTGCCACCGAGACATCAACCCTTTGTTCCGTTCGACAGTCACTGCATAGTTGATTTTCCAAGCTGCCAGGACAGACCAAACGCTGGCACCAACCGCAGCGTTGCATGAGGTCCGGCAACATTTTCTCGCCTTGAATCGGACACTTCGTCAAGTAGCCGGCAAGCACCGATTTCCCCGTCAGAGAACAACGTTCCAAACGACACGCAAGCGTCCTCTGACCGCTCTGCGCGCAAACAGCGGTTGCCTCTACGGTGGTTAACGTACCATCTTCCAGCAATGTCAAATTGTAGCCGGTGCAACCCGATTCGAGACATTGGTACGGAGGCGGGGACTGGTGACCATTGAGAAAGTCGCCAGCCCAGCCCGAAAATCGGAGACGACATACGACACGGTCTTTGACGAAAAAAACGATCGTGCCCTCACTCCATCGGCACCACACGATTGTTGCGGCGATTAACTTCTCGGGGCCAAGCGCGGACGCTGCAAGCAACGAATTGACTTGCGACAAGCCAACATTGACCCATTGCTGCAGTCGACCTTCCTCCGCAGCACGCAATCGCCGTTCGATTGGTACCAAGTTATTCAGCCCGAGACGCCGGACAAACTCCGCCTGGCACTCCTGACCGTCGGTCCCAAACCAAAAATGACGCAACCGACCGGACTGGTCGGTCAGTGAAAGCCGCAGGAATGGACGCGGATCCAGAGTGCAACCAGCCAGTTCAAACCTTCCACCAGGGAACTGATAGCATCCCAGCAAGACGCCTGAGAGTTCGCGTACATGCTGAGGGTCAACTGCGGGAACAACTTCCAGCAGAGGCACCCCCCCCACTTTTGTCACGAATCCTGCTGCCGGTTGCAGGTGGGTCTCCGACAAGCCGATTTGCTGTAACCATTGCACAAAACGTTCAAGAGTCGGTTCAGACGATTCGACAGCGTCAGATGTTAGGCTCATTGCTTGTTTGCCGTTACTACAGAACCGCTCAATCCTGGTCAGCGCGGGAAGATCGCTTTACAGATGTATCGTAATTGATTCCAGAACAAGTCGCACTTTGGAAAAACTTTCTTCCGCCAACAACAAAAACCAATCACATTCCAGCGACTAGGCAATTTGCGCAACGGAAATGCGGTTCGCTGCGTTTGAGCGAACCGCATTTCAAGCAACAGAAACTCTGATCGATCCGGTTTAGGAGGCAGCTTTTTGCATGAACATTGCAACCTGCTCCCAGTTGACGACCTTCCACCAAGCGTCCACGTAATCCGCCCGACGATTCTGGTAATTCAGATAATATGCATGTTCCCACACATCAATACCTAGAATCGGCGTCTTCCCGGTGGATATCGGATTGTCCTGATTCGCCGTTGCAACCACTTCCAAACCGCCATCGCCAACAACCAGCCAAGCCCAACCGCTACCGAACTGGCCCATCGCGGCTTTTGTGAACTGTTCCTTGAAGTTTGCAAAAGAGCCGAATTTGGACGCTATTGCCTCCCCCAGCTTGCCAGATGGTTTGCCGGCCTCGCGCGGTGCTTGCATCACCTGCCAAAAAAGCATGTGGTTGGCATGTCCACCGCCATTGTTGCGAACTGCGGTCCGAACCGCAGCCGGAATGCTATCCAGATGCTTCAGCAACTCTACCAGCGACTTTCCTGCCAAACTGGACTCCTGACTAACCACCGCATTCAGGTTGTTGATGTACCCTTGGTGATGCTTGGTGTGATGAATCATCATTGTCTGCGCATCAATAACCGGAGCCAAAGCATCGTAGGCATACGGCAGCGAAGGCAAAGAAAACGAATCCTCCACCGGGGCGGCCCATAGTGAAGACGCACTGCCAGCCAAACCGACCGCTGCTAAGGCACCACCAGATGCACGAATAAAGTCTCGACGCGAGGTCGTTTGAGGACTAGCACTACAAGCTTGGGGAGACGTCATAAATCAGCTCCAAAGAGGGTGATCGAACAGATTAAACACAACCGTTCCATTTTAACACGAATGCATTGCGCAGGGTCAGTGTCAGTAAAAATGTCAGCGACTATTGGTGGGCGGGCGGCGATAACGGCCAACACAAAAAAATTTGCCAGGTTGCCAGCCTGTGACGCGGCACTGATGTACCTCGCACTCCTGTTCCTGCTAGAATCGTGAAGCAACCAGTTTGGCGAACTGGAGCCGCGGGGGAAAAGCACCAACGCTGAAGGCCCCCGCCAACGGTTCTTGAACTTTCATCCTTCCTGAATTGCGGTGCTGACAACCATGCAAAATGACATTCGTTCCCGTCTGTTCCTGCTGCCCCTCATAACTTGCATCACTTGCGGTAGCCTTTGGCTTGCTGGCCTGGCGCTAGCCGAACCGCATTGGAGCCAGTTTCGCGGCCCCCATCACAACGGTAGTTCACCGACAACGGGTTTGCCCGGAAAGTTTGACCAGGAGACAAATGTTCGGTGGAGCATCGATTTGCCAGGACCAAGTGCAGCCACACCCGTTGTGCATGGCAAACATCTCTTTGTCTCCAGTGTTGACACTCAAGCCGAAAAAATCTTGGCCCTTTGCTATGATCGCACGGATGGTAGTCTGCTTTGGAGCCGCGAAATTGCAGACGAGGTTCGCCGGGATACGCGCAGTACCTTCTCTTCTCCGACCCCCGCCACCGATGGCCAACGGGTGGTCTTTTTTTACGGCAACGGAGATCTGGTTAGCTTCGATTTCGAAGGTCAGCAACAATGGCGGAAAGATTTGGGACCGTTTGCATTCATGTGGACCTTCAGTACCAGCCCACTGCTGCATGAGGGGAGGTTGTATTTGCAGATTCTGCAACGAGACTACCGCAAGGAGAATCGCGGCGGAGCGAGACTGACGGGGATCGAATCCTATTTGCTGGCCCTGGATCCCAAAACAGGAGATGAATTGTGGCGACACATCCGCACCAGTGATGCGGTGGAAGAATCCAAGGAAGCATTCAGCACGCCCGTACCGATCCAACATGCTGGCCGAAACGAGCTTCTTATGGTTGGTGGCGATGATATCTCGGGACATGATCCCGAAACGGGGAAGGAACT
>SLFV01000129.1 GCA_007124075.1 Roseimaritima sp. | reverse complement strand
TGTTGAATATGTCGATATCGAAGCCGATGTCGCCGGATCGATTCCTCGGTATGGACACACGAAACGGATTATTAGCTTTCACGATTTTGAGGAAACCCCTCAAAACTTAGAAACCCTTCACGCCGCGATGGTAGCCGAGGACGCAGACATCGTCAAAATCGCGACCATGGCCAATCGTTTCAGTGACAACCTGCGGATGTTTGAACTGTTGCAGAAAGTCAAGACGCCGACCATCGGGCTGTGCATGGGTGAAATTGGGCTGGTCAGTCGGTTGCTA
Source organism: Roseimaritima sp. (assembly GCA_007124075.1). Taxonomy (GTDB): domain Bacteria; phylum Planctomycetota; class Planctomycetia; order Pirellulales; family Pirellulaceae; genus Roseimaritima. Next base: position 7,682 of record SLFV01000129.1, on the reverse strand, counting down.
GCGGGCCGCTTCGGATCGCCCTTCAGCTTTGCAACCTTCAGCACGGAGCGAGTTTTGGCGCCAGGACAGATCAATTGGATACAAATGAAGGATCTGTATCGCTACGAATCGATTACACCGGAGACGGAGCTATTTGGTGTTGTCGGTGATCCGGTTGGTCATAGCCATGGCCCGGTGATTCATAATCAGGCCTTCATCACCGATCAGCTAAACGCCTGCTACCTACCTCTGCATGTGCCCGCCGACGAATTACAAGAATTGGTTCAGCATTGTCCCCAGCTTGGGATTCGGGGGTTGAGCGTAACGATCCCTCACAAAGAACATGCCTTGGACCTGTGCAATCAAGCAGAGTCGGCTGCGACGGGCATCGGAGCTGTCAACACCTTGCTGATGGATGACGACCAAGTCCTGGGTTACAACACCGACTATCGTGCGGCGATGGACTGCATCATGGCCGCATTTCCACTGACAGCAGGCCAGGACAAGTATGAAAACTTTCCCGTCCTGATCTTGGGGGCGGGTGGTGTAGCCAGGGCGATCGGGTGGGGGCTAAAGAACCGCAGTGCTACGATCACAATCGCGGGGCGGACGGAACAGCGGGCGCGGGCGCTGGCGAAAGAACTGGGCTGCAATGCAATTTCCTGGGATCGTCGATACGACGTGAAACCGCGTTTATTGGTCAATTGCACTCCGATTGGCATGTTTCCCAAATGGGATGACACGCCTTATGAATTCCAGCAGCTAAGCGTTGGCAGCGGAATGGTTGTTTTCGACACCATTTACAATCCCGAGCAAACTTTGCTGATCAAAGAAGCCAAACGAGTCGGTTGTCGTGTCATCACCGGCGTTGATATGTTTGTGCGACAGGCGTGTTACCAGTACAAGCTGTTTACCGGCAAGGAACCACGTCCCGACGAAATGCGGTCGGCAATTAAACATGCGACCAGTCCAGTGCGAATCAATCGATGACCCAGTTCCATTGCGAAGTCTGTTGCCGCGCCGCGACATTGGAAGATGTCGCACAGATCATGCAACTCCTCGAGCCGGACGTGTTGGCAAAACGCTTGTTGCGCCGTAGCGTCAAGGAGGTAGAGGAGTTGACGCGGTACGCATTTGTTGCCGAAGCAAACCAGCAAATCATTGGTTTTTGCGCGGTCGAAATCTACAGTCGCAAATTGGCAGAGATCCAGTGTCTTGTCGTTGACAAAACGTTCCGCTCGCAGGGCGTTGGTAGAGAATTAGTTCGATTGTGCTTAGAAATAGCCCAACACCAAGGCGTGTTGGAGGTTTTGGCGATTACGTCGTCGGAGGACTTTCTGCGCAGTTGCGGGTTTGATTACGCTCTTCCTGATCAGAAGAAAGCATTGTTTTGCCAACTGCGTCCCCGGCATGCATCTGAAAATTTTGATCCAGTCGGCGAGGAGCAATGAAGTCAGATTGGGGCCGGATCGCTTTCAAGTCGTCGTTCGTTCGTTCGTAGGTCAAACTGTGTCCCTGCAAGACCACCCGCAACCCTACAGACGCGTAAATTTGGTTAAACTGCACGATGAAGTCTTCCGAGGCATCTGCGGGAAGAAGTAGCGGCGCGTTGGGCACGGTGTGACGGGTTATGATCGCGTTTGCGGGAGGAACCGGTCGCGGACTACTCATAGGATTACCTGGCCAAAAAAAATAAACAGTATGCAATACTTCCTGGTCTATTTCGGATCATTCGCAACGACGTTTCACTGTGGGGCGGCAACCACGGCAAGCTATGCTCGTGGCCAAGCGGTTGTCTGCAGAACGCCACGCGGAGTGGAATTAGGTACCGTGCGGTGTGAAATGGAATCTGCCGGTGCTCCCGAGGGTACCATCCTGCGACGCACGACGGTGGAAGACGAATTGCTGCGTGACCGCTTGGATCGGTATCGCCATCGCGCCGTCCAACGCTGCCAGCAGCGGTTGCAAGAGATGAATTCCGAGGCCACGTTGATCGACGTTGACCCGTTATTTGATGGGCGCACCCTGTTGTTTTACTTCCTTGGACCCATCGATGAGCAGGTGCAGCAATTGACCGACACGCTGGCCAAAGAATACGAAAGCCAAGTCGGAGCGAAACACTTTGCAAAACTACTAGCCGAAGGTTGCGGGCCGGGTTGTGGAACCGACGAAAAAGCTGGTGGTGGATGCAGTGGAGGCTGTTCGGTTTGCATTGCTGCAGCGATCTGCAAAACGAAGCACAGCAGCCAATCGTAAGCCATATTTTGTTAAATCGTCGCGGCTTTGGGGGCATTCGTATTCGCAGTCGCAGAACGCAAGGAAATTCGTAGGTCGCGGTACCGCTGTATCAATTTCGACATGTGAATGATCAAGTAAGCATTGGCAACCAGAGATAGCAGCAGCATCGCATTGAAGACCTGCTGCGGGAGCGCTTGGTTTTCGTCATCTGCCAATCGGGAGTTAGCCGTCGTCCGAAACGTTTCTTGGGCCGTGCGTGTAGCAAGCGAGCCACGACTGCGATCAGCCAGCAAACTGGTCGACGCCACAGGATCGAAGGTTGAAGAAGCGGATCGCAGGTCGGCTTCGCGGCGGAGCGGGAAGGGGGCCGCCCTGGTTGATTCCGGCGCTGGCTGCCAAGGGGCTGGCGCATTGACAGAGCCAACGGGACTTCCGCCCCCACCCCCGCCCGGGTACTGGCCCACGAAATTTCCGTTGCCATAGTTGGGCCCCGCTTGCATTCCGAAGCCCTGACTTGGGCCGGTGGCTATGCCTTGGCCTGCAGCGTAGTTTTCAAATGCTTGCCCCTGGAACTGCGGTGGTGACGGCTGCATATTTTGCCCAGGCGGCGTCGTGGCAGGATTAAAACCAACGTTCTGCTGGCGGGTGGGCGCGGCCGAACTGCCCACACGATCCGCATTGCCACTGCCAGGAAACGGATTTTCGTTGCTTCGCATCCTGGGGTCGTCGATGCCCGTCGGCGGTGCGCCGAAATTCCCAGCCGCAGCGGTTGCTCCCGCCTCCCGCGGAGCCGTGCTGGGCATCGACAAGTTTGCCGAAGGTTCCGATCGCCAATTATTGGGGCGTTGTCCTTGTGGCGAACCGGTGGTGGGCGCCGAGGCTGCTGGCGAGTCACTTGCAAATCCATCTTGTTGCGTATCGCCAAGACCTCTAGGAATGGCCGTCGTCGAAGACCCGCCGTTACCACCACTGACTTGATTTCCACTGCCTCCATTGAAATTCATTTGACGCGCAGGGGTGGTGCTAGCATCCGCTGATGCGCCGCCCAATCTCCGTAGTGGATCAGCTAAAGCATCAGCGGTGCCCTGAGCGGCCAAGATACCGGCCTCTGCCGCATTTCTCAGCCCCTGGCTACCGCGATCGAGACTCTCACGGGGTCCTGCGGACGCATCATCCGAAGCACCGCGAACCTGAGGCGCTGTGGTCGGCAAGGCAAGGCTTGGCGAATCCTGCGGCTTGGAGAGGCGAATGGACGCCTGCCCGTCATGATCACCATCACCGACCGCTTGGTTGACCATCTCTGGAGGCGGCACATAAGCATGATCGGCAGTGGCATCCCAAGGACGGGCACCAGCGATAGATGCGTCGTCGGTGGGGGGAGGGCCGGCGTCACGGGGCAACTTGCCATTGCCCACCCGAATCAAGATTCGCGAGACTCGACCACGAACTTCTGGATCAATGGCACTGGAGAATTCACCCGCTTGGCGAACATGCTCAAATTCTTCCTGCGTTACTTGAACGATGTACTCGACACCACCACGTCCATCAGGTTGGTAGCCATAATCGACCGTTACGGCCGCGATTGCAAGCAGCAATGGGGCTCCGCCCATGAGTCCATTCCTTTTTGATTTTTCTTTCCCGTTCGGGACGTTGGCACATCGTTCACGGGGAACCTATCGAAGCGATTTGCCGCGACACATTTCAATAGCAGCTCATGGTAACGCATGGACGCGAAATAGGTAAAGAGCGGAATTTTTATGGATTTTGTAAAAAAGCCAAGGCCGGAGCAAACGCCTCAAAATAAGAAGTCACGTCGCATCCGTGTCAAGTATTCATGCAACGGACGTGGTTGTCCTTGGTGGTCCAATAACCCGCTGTGAGGAAAAACGTGTGGTCGCGAATCATCCCATCCGTCCCAAATAATGCCGTGAACGTAATGCTTGGCAAGCAGCGTGCGGACGAAACCGCCACCGATTCGGAGCTGATCCTTTTCGCTTACCGTAACTTGGCTGTCAGACTGCATCAAACGACCAGGGCGTAACGCCAGTGCATCAGCTTGATTACCCGCCGGCACGGTCAATTGGCACATGAGCGGCAATCCTAGAATTGCCCACCGATCAATCATCTGACTAAAATCAAGGTTCGTTCGCGGCATGGTCCCGATGTCCTTGTAATTCATCCGTAATTCCAAGCCGATTCCGGTCAGCCCCAGGCGACTGCGGATCAAGGCGTCTGCGCAGTGGATCGGCGAAATCGCACTTTCGCTATCGCGCATGTATTCACCGAAGGGTTGATCAAAGGACATGATCACCGGGGTCCGCGGATCGGTTTGCCGAACAACTTGCAGCAGTTCCACCGCCAACCGCATGATTTGTTCTTCCGTCAGATCGATCGGTCCGCGCGTGTTCAGCCCCGCTGCGCAATTCCATAAATGAACCGAACCGGCGTAACGCTCCACCGCTTGGCGAGCGAAACGGCAGATGGCTTCGACCAATTCATCAAACCTGTCTTCCAGCAAATACAGCCAATGCGGCAGCAGTTTGTCCTGAAAGTCAAATAGTGGTCCCGCAATGACTCGCAGCCCATTCTGCTCCGCCCAACGAAAAACAGCATCCACCCCGTCAAAATCCAATCGACCTGCGTCGGTTTCAACATCGGCCCAGGTCAATCGAACGCCCGCAACATTGAAGGCCTGCGTGTACAGCCTGGTTTGCTCCGGTGACGGGGGGGTGCCCACCGGTAAGGCGGCTCCCAGCAGTGATCCCAAGCGGCCTTCGTGGTCGCGGCGAAATGCGATCGCCTGAGCAGCGTACGATTCCATCAAATCGGCGGAGGCAGCTTCTAGATGGCGGATCGATTTCACGGCATCTTCACCGGAGGCATCGGGATGGGCCATACGCTGCGCAGCGTCCAGAAAATAACGGCTTCCCTCGTCCAGCAAGCTGTGAAAGTTGTCTGACAGCTTCAAGCCGGATCTCTGCCAATAATCGGCTTGCGACCGTAATCGGTAGCAACTTCCCCGGGCCAGTTCCAACGGCAAATGGTAGGGCACGCCATTGGGGCGAAGGCTGCAAGTCGACAGCATGACCGGCCCGTATCCTGGTATATTCCAGGGAACGATCAGCTTTCCTGATTCATCCACACGCCGCCGGAGCTGCAGGCAATGCCCGTCGAAGTGCAAATCGGATTTCCAGGGAATGTTTTCAATCCCCGACAGGTAAGCGGATTGAGACAAACTGCCATCGCTGCCCAGAATACCGCCGCTAAGTAAATTCTCGGGGATATTGAACTGAAACTGACCCATGCATTCTCATTTCGCTGGTAAATAATTCGACTTGATTTGTACTCACATGCCTGCTAGCGGAAACGCCAATCTAGCGAACCAACTACATAGAATCAATTGACATCTATTGACGATCAGTAGCCAACCGCCAGACAAAATGACGTGAACGATCTGGAAAACACCTGGGGACAAAGCTTAAGTTGATTTACACTAGACTCAGGGGCGTGCCGTCTGCTGTCTGGCCGTCACTGGCCAGGCAATTTGCGGCGACCTTGTCCCTCATTCTATTTTTCCCGCTGTGTCTTAATGATCGAATCCATGCCCAGAGCCGAAACCTCAGACGGAAACCCCGAACGTGATGCGAATCCGCTCAACAGTTCGCCCGTGGCGGCGGAAACTGTCGTGAATAAAAAACGTGGCGTGCCCGAAGGATTGTGGATCAAGTGCCCCAGTTGTCGAGCATCTTTGTTTCACACCGAGGTCTCGCAACGCAACAACGTCTGTCCGCTGTGTGGGCATCATTTCTACGTTTCAGCGCAAGAGCGGGTCAAGCAAGTTCTGGATGAGGGAACGTTTGAACCGCTTGACGATCATTTACATCCGACCGATCCGCTGGAATTTGCAGATCGGCGACGCTATCGCGAGCGTTTGGTGGACGAGCAGCAGAGGACCGGACTGACCGATGCGGTATTGACAGGAACTGGGATGATCCGCGCGCGGCGAGTGGCGTTTGCGGTAACCGATTCAGCATTCATCATGGGCAGCATGGGGTCGGTTGTCGGGGAACGTTTAACGCGCCTGATCGAACATGCCACCGAACAGGTACTACCGCTGATCATTATCAGTGGTTCCGGAGGTGGTGCCAGAATGCACGAGGGAATCCTGTCTCTGATGCAAATGGCAAAGGTCTCCGCCGCGTTAGCGAGGTACGACAAGGCGGGTGGCTTGTTCATTAGCGTGCTAACAAACCCGACCATGGGCGGCGTTGCCGCAAGCTTTGCCTCCTTGGGCGACCTAGTTTTTGCTGAACCCAAAGCCTTAATCGGGTTTGCTGGCCCACGAACCATCAAGGCGACGATCGGGATCGAACTACCCAAAGATTTTCAAACAAGCGAATTTCTGCTTCAGCATGGCTACATCGATCGTATCGTGACGCGTGAGCGTTTAAAGAGCGAGATTGCTCAGGCAATTGATTACTGCGGGAAGTAGCCATGGAGTTGTTTGACAAGCTGAAGGGTTTGCTGGGCAGTAAGCACGCCGACGACACCACGAGCGGGAAAAGCGATTCAAGCAGTGCGCCAAAGAAAAGCAAAGTGACGGTGCCCTCCAAACGCAGCACCGCAGCGGCCCGAACTCGCTGCAACATCGAGACGAGGTTTGAACGTCTGCGGTCGTCGGTCACGGGGACGATGGGCAACTTCTACGTCGCTCGAGATCGTGTACGTAAAGAAATCGTCGGCGTGAAAATCTGTGACCCCGAAAAGGTCGCCATCTTCGAGGCTAGGTTCAAGGGACTGAAAAAGCCGTCGGAGGGGGAGATTGCGATGCAAATGGTGCATCCCCGAGTCATGGAGACCTACGAACATGGCGAAACGACGCGTGGCCAACGCTATTTGGTCGTGGAATACGTTTCAGGGCCAAACCTCCAACACGTGGTTCAAAATGCGGATCATCAGCAGTTGATCGGTAAGCGGTTGAATCTGATTCGACAAATGGCCGAAGCGATTGCGTATGTTCACAGTATGGAGTTCATTCACCGCGACATCTGCCCGCGTAATTTCATCTGCTTACCGGAGTTGGAGGGGTTAAAGCTGATTGATTTCGGGCTGACTGTGCCCGCAACCCCGCCGTTCATGCAGCCCGGTAACCGGACGGGGACGCCGCTGTACATGTCTCCCGAGGTGGTCCGACGCAAGGCGACCGACAAACGCTTGGATATTTTCTCGTTCGGGGTTACCTGCTACTGCTTGACGACGTTCCAATTTCCCTGGGAAGTTATCGACACATCGGGTAAGGCCGCGCTCCAACACGATACGCATCCACCACGCGATATATTCGAGCTGCGACCCGACTTGCACCCAGTGCTTGGGCGGGCGATCATGGCCTGCTTGCAACCTCAGGCTGATCGAAGGACTCCGGCGGCGAAGGTTTTTTTAAAGCAGATTGAAAAACTGGATTCGGA
>SLFV01000517.1 GCA_007124075.1 Roseimaritima sp. | reverse complement strand
TGACCAAGGCGCTCATTAATGTGTTGAACTGTTGGGGACGTTTTGAAGCCGGCATCGTTTCGAGTTCGTAGAGATCGTCCTCATCCATCAGTTCAAGATCAAATTTTGATTTGTCGATCTGATCGCCAATGGGGCTTCTCCAGCTCTTGTCGTAGTGCGTTCGCCAACTTCCGATTGTCCAACCTTCGTTCAGATATGTGTCAAGATCATCCGTGATATAGGCAAGGGGCCCGCCACCGTGGTCCGCAGTTGTCGTCGCGATGAACCGTTCTCGGTCTACGTCCCAAATTGTGTCATTTAAGCGATACCCGAGGGGCGGTTTGCAGTCACCTTCGATCGAACGACCGCCAATGGTTGTGTTATCGTCGGGTGGAAATGGAAGCTGAATCGTGCGAGTCATCGTGATGCCGTCACCCAAACTTTGCATCAGTGGTGTAAAGAAAAGATGCAGATCCAATTCAAGCGTGAATTCAAAGGCAGTGCGACGAGTTCCGTTTGAACCATTGTCCTTGCTCATTTCTTTTGCACCCCCTCGTTTGTGTGCTTACTCGCTAAACCGAATGTGCAAGTCAATCAAAGGTCCATAGTTTCGCATATCGGCTTGCTTGATCGCTGCTATGTATTCATCACGAATCGGACTCTCCGTGTTTCGTAAGTCGGTCGCCGGCCAGAGTGTCGCTGGTTGGTCGTGTTGCATTAGCCACACATTCGCCAGGAGCCGAGCCCATCGACCATTCCCATCTTCAAAAGGATGAACCCATACTGCGCGGTGATGAAACTCCGCGGCGGTTGCGATCACGAGCTTGCCCGTTTCGTTGTGTCTCTTGTCGGCCTCCATCGCAATTACCCCAAGCGCCGCTGCGATCACGTTGGGGTTCACTCCGATGTTCTCTTGAGTCCTTCGGATCTCGCCTGCCCAACTCCAGATCGAACCAAGCATCTCACGATGGAGTCCAAGAAGCCAATCGAAATTGAACGGCGCGATCTTCCGGGATGGTTTCGAGAGGAGGTATTTTTCGGTCACGCGAAGGATCGAAGCAAACTCGACCTCATTAAGCTCACGCCGTGTTTTGATCCTCTTGAGCTTGAGGCCCGATCCGTCAAAGGGTGTGTCGTCATCTTTCCCGGCTGAACCAAATGTACTCACAGAAAGCTACCGCTGATTTTCAGAGAGTTAGGAAGCCCAGAGCTTTCGACTGGACGATGCGACTCGCGCCTTGGTGGCTTCCAGATGCTCTTGGGCAGAAACTGCGGAGACGGCTTGGGATTCTAAAGCGACGTTTCCTTGCGTAAGCGCGATCAAACGCTGAGCCTTTTGCGTGGCGATGGAATCTTTGAAACGTTTGGCTGGGATTGCCAACAGATCCATCTTCATTCCGAGTGCGGAAAGAACGGCTTGAAGATTGGAAACGGAGTAATTCTCATCCTTCCCTCCGAGAATGCGAATCACGGTTGCCCTAGATACGCCACTGCGGCGAGCAAGGTCGGAAATCGACATCTCAAGTTCGTTAACGCGGCTTTGTAGTAACGTAGACAGCGACATGGGTGAACAATTGAAAGGGACTTCAAATGAGAAACCGAAAGCACGGACCTGCGTATTATTGTTGCATATGTGAAACAAAAAGCAAGTGGCATTTGCCGGAAAGACTCGCGCGTTATGATTGTTAAATGGTTGCAGGTAAGAGACTTGCGTCGCATATAGGCGTCTCCAGAGCGGTTGGATCCAAGTCGGGGTTGCTCATCGCTGCGTGGCTGTGACCTAGTGCGGCCTGTGCGGCTTCCACGCCCAGCGCCTCACGGATTGCTGTCGCGGCCAAGTGTCGCAGTTGGTACGGATTCCATTTAGGCACCCCCGCGGCCTTTGCGGCCCTTTGGATCGTCTGGCGATAACTCCCGTGGTTGTAGCAATCGCCTGGCTCCTTGGCCGGCCTAGCCTTTCGATTGGTGCCTGGCTTGTTTCCGCACGATAGCGGGGCCACTCGTTCGGCGGTTCGTCGCGCCCTGGTCCACGCTATCGATTCACGAGGCGAAAAACAAAACGCATCGGGGTCGCGATTCATGTAGTCTGTGATCGCTTCGCGGGCGTCCCCTATTATCGGCACCGCCTTGATTTTTCCCTTCCTGGCTGTCTTGTGTCGCTTGGGCCGGTAGACCCACACTTCGCCACTTCGATCGATTTCACACGGCCGCATCCGGCATACTTCGCTCGGACGCATCCCGGTTGCCACCTGTACCCGCATCATCGCCTTGACCACCGGGGAAAGATGTTCGGCCGTCTTGCGAACGTGTTCGAGATTCGCGGGCAAGACGGGTTCGGTTTCCGGGGCAGTTGTTTGACCGGCTCGCAATGAGTCAACACTTCGCAGTCGCTCCCAACAACTCGATTCGACCAACTCCTGAGATACAGCATATTTCCAGATACGCTTTACAGTGTTAGTCAATCGATTGACGTAAACTCGGGCCTTCCCTGAATCGACCCACCTTTGCCGTTGGGCCTGCAACCGTAGCGGGCCGTATTCGGTGGCCAAAACATCGCCGTCGGCCTTTTCGATATCGTCGCAGATTCCATTCACCCGGTGAATTTCGGTCGGGTTTTCGGCGTAACGTGTCTTGGCGTGTTCTCGATATGTCGCGGCGACGTGCCGAACCAATTTCGGTTGCCTTGCTTGCTCGGACTCCACCGCCTGGGGGGATAGCTGACCCAACATCGCCGCGGCTTGCATGTCCAATGATGCCGCGTCGAACCCTTCCGGCAATGCCAGCCCATTGGCCTGGTAGATGCCGATCAAGACGGCATAGCGTGCGATTGCCTCGGGGGAATCATGCGGCCCGAGATAAATGTCACGCCCGGCAATTCGGACCACTGACTGGCCGCTGATGTGATACTGGCGCGTCGGAACCTTGGCTCTTGGCCTACCCATTTTCGAATGCTCCCGTTGTGACTCCAAACTGAGTTTTTCAGTATGGAATCGGACTTGAAACGGGGCCGCACACCAAAATGGTGGTAACGCTAAAGTGCGTTCTGGCCTGTAAATTACGGTAAAAGTGACTCAATACCCCCGACAGGATTCGAACCTGTAACCCCTGGTTCCGAAGACCAGTGCTCTATCCAGTTGAGCTACGGAGGCTTGATTTCGAAGAGTTTAGGCGAAATAGGATCGCCTTCCAAGTCCTAATGACATCGTTCATGACTGTTATTTTTCCGGTCCGCCTATCAAACTGACACCCCCCCTTACGTGGGTTGGGGGTAAAGAAAAGGCATACAGACACTTGTTAGGCGAGCGGCGGAAAAAAATGCCGTTGTAGGACGGGCTTCCGAGGCCGTCCGTTAATCGCGGGACGGGCTTGGAAGCCCCATCCTGCTAAAAACGGAGTTCAATTTTTATCTGCCGCTCGCCTTACAGAAGATGTCCCTTCGTACTCGTTCCGGTAGCAACGGCGGGACTGAGCGTTCGTTAAGCGATAGGCTGCTTGATCACGAGGCGTTGCCAACTGTAGAAATGGCAGCGGGAAAACGTCTCTTTTGGATGGGATTAAAGAAACCTGAGGGAACTAACCGACCTTCGAACTGGTGTCAGCGGATGACTGCTTTGCGGGGGATTGACGAAGCAATTTTGTGTACTCGTCAACTCCCTCCTGCTCCTCCTTCAAAATATCCTCCAAAAATACCACCAGCGGGCGATTCCCCTCAGCCATCTCGATCACCTTCGTATACATCGCGACCGCTTTCTCTTCGAACTCGAGACTGAACTGCAGCACCTCCTGCAGTTCACGCGATTGCTTAATCTCGTTACGCGTCGCAACGGGGACCCCACCCAGTGCAACAATCTTTTCTCCGATCAACTGAGCATGCTTGAACGACTCCTTGGCATCCCCTAGGAAATGGCTAGCGTACACTTCTCTCCAAACGCCCTCGATGATGAAACTGGCCTGAGCATACTGGGCGACGCCAGTCCACTCGTGCTTCAGGATTTCGTTCAGTTCGGCGATTATTGCAGTATTATCCATGGCTTTTTATCCTTCAATGAATGGATGAATGTGTGTATTTGCTGTGAGACTTTATAGCTAACCGACAATGATCAGGATAGCCTGAAGCGGCGGACTTTAGAAGGGGCGGGAAGATGGCCGAAGGAGGGCGGACGTTTGACTTGTGGGCGATTGCTCCGCTAAACTCCGTTAAATTCAGCTAGAAGACAGGACCTGCGGCCCGACTGGTCACTGAACGAGTCCTTAGGATTTAGCGTCACGTAGTTTCCGGGAAAGCCTGCATGTAGCTGGATCTGCTGTGGCTGAGCGCCGGCTGGATTTTTGACAAAGTTGCTGCCCCACTGACCATCGTTTGCAACAAGCGAATCGCGAGTCATTTGATTTGTCACACGAAACAGAATCTCATTTGCTATCGCTCTCCGAAGCGATCGCAGGATTGTCAGCGACCACACAGCAATTGCATCGCCTGGGTATTGAGTTTTTGCCCGTTGGCGACCCTGAGGCAGGTAAGGTTTGGCTACACGAACATACGCAACGACCAGAGCTTATCTCCCCCGATTCACGGACAATGGCCTCCGGGCCACGACCTTCGTCGTCGGCGACGGGTGCCCCGCCATCGGTGGAATCCGCCTCACCAAATCGGGAACCATCTTCACTGGGCAGCGAGCTTTTGGAATCGAGCAACCCCTACCCGGAGGCATTGCCACTGGCAGATCGGCAACGGCGGATGTGCCGTTTGGCAGCGGAAGTGGCAGGTTGTACGGCTTGTCCCGGGCTGGTGCAATCGCGCACGCAGACCGTTTTTGGTGAAGGTGATTTAGCCGCTAAAGTCTGTTTCTTTGGCGAAGCCCCGGGAGCTGATGAAGATCGACAGGGGCGTCCCTTTGTCGGGAGATCGGGAGAGCTCTTGACTCGCATGATTCAAGCCTGCCGGTTGGCTCGCGAAGAGGTATACATTTTGAACACGGTAAAGTGTCGGCCGCCGCATAATCGCAATCCAGATCGCGATGAACTGGGAAACTGTCGGCATTTTTTCGAGACCCAACTAGAACTGATTCACCCCGAGTACATTGTTTGCTTGGGGGCGGTTGCGGCGCACACGTTGCTGAATTCGAAAGCTTCGGTTGGGCAATTGCGCGGTCGATTTCACGTTTACCGAAACAGCAAGGTGGTGGTTACGTATCACCCTTCGTACCTCCTGCGGGAACCCAAAGCCAAGCGTTTTGCTTGGGATGATCTGCGGATGTTGATGGCCGACCAGGGCGTGATCTTGTGATTGGAACGTGCAGTACACAGTGAGGGGAAGGGAAACACATGCATCTGCCGCGGATGTTACCGATTCGCCTAAATCTACCCAATTTGCCAGCGATCCAAATCGATGGTGCGATCGAGGAAGCGTTTGCTGGTTTGCGAAGCCTGTTACCGGTTGGCGGTCGTGTTGCGATCGGGGTGGGGAGCCGCGGGATTAGCAACATTGATCGCATTGTCAGGGGCGTTGTAGATCAAGTTTTGGCCGCTGGAGCAACGCCGTTCATCCTCCCCGCGATGGGTAGCCACGGTGGGGCGGTAGCGACAGGGCAGCAGCAAATTCTGGCGGATTACGGAATCACGGAGGAGTCGATGGGGGTGATGATCGACAGTTCGATGGACGTTCGGCAGGTTGGTGCGACCGATGACGGGGTGCCGGTTTATTGTGCTTTGTCCGCGTTGCAAGCAGATGGAATCTTGCTGGTTAATCGAATCAAGCCGCATACCGACTTTGTCGGGACATTGGGCAGCGGTCTACTGAAGATGTGCGTAATCGGGCTGGGAAAGCGTAAGGGAGCGGCGGCGATGCATCTGGCCGCAACGCAGTACGGTTACGAGCGAGTGATTCGGGCCATGGCCGGAGTCGTGATCCGCAACTCCCCGGTACTGGGGGGAATCGGGATCCTTGAAAACATCGACCATCAGACCGCCAAACTGGTTGGCGTTCGGCGAGACGAGATGGAGATCGCCGAAAACCAACTACTGGAGGAGGCGCGGCGATTGCTACCGGTGCTCCCCTTTCGAGTTGTCGATTTGCTGATCATTGACTGGATGGGAAAAAACATCAGCGGGTCGGGAATGGACCCTAATGTGATTTTCCGCAGCGTTCACGGCTACAGCAGCCTACTGGCGGTTCCGGAGGGTACCGCGACCCATATCCACAGGATTTTCGTACGTGACTTGACCCCTCAGTCGCACGGAAACGCGGTGGGGATCGGACTGGCGGATCTGACGACCAACCGTTTGATCGAAAAAACCGATCGCCGGATTACGAACATCAATTCTTTGACCTCACTGACGCCGCAATCCGCGAAACTGCCGATCGCAGTGGAATCCGATCGTGAGGCGATTGAATGTTTATTAAAAATGCTGCCAGTGGAAAACTATCACCAAGCCCGCGTGGTGCGAATCCGCAGGACGCTTGACCTGGCCGAAATGCTGATATCAGAATCGTTGCTGGATGGTGGGATAGGCCCGAGCGGTTGGACCGTGCTAGGCCCCGCGGAAGAAATCCAATTTGATAGCAATGGGAACCTCACCGGGAGCCGATTGGACGAGCCGACAGCGTGAATCTCTCTGCCGGCCCATGTTGCCGCGAGAGGCCGGAGGAGTTAGTTCTGCATTGTGCGGTTCGCCTTGCTCCGTCGGTCCACTTCTGGCAGCCAAGCCTACGCGTTGTAGGTGTGAACAACCAGCGTACCGCTGTGCCGATCCACAATTTTGACCAGGTAACCGCATGGCCATTGGAAGAGGTAGACCTTTCGTCCCAGGAGGTCGGTATTCACATCACATGTTGGGGCACCGACACAGCAGACCGGGACACACACTTTGACCATCACGGGGCAGCATTGACACGGAACGGGAAGAAGCGTTTCGACGGTTTGCCCACAATCGCATCGACAATACTGCTTTGCCAGCAGGGGATGGTTCCAGTACTTGACCTTGGGGGTGGTGCAGCGGTCGTGCCCGTTGGCGTATCGGCTGTCAAACGCATCGGGACGGTTGACGTGATACGGATCAAATCCACCGTGGTACGGATCGCTGAATGGGACATGGTGACCGCGATAGGCATTGATTGCGGGATCGTCTTCAAACGGCACGACGTCGTACGGTGAAACGGGAGTACCCTCCAGATCAAGGGGTTGCTGCTCCGCGTCGGCCGGGGTGAGTGGTACTGCGTCTAGCGAGTCCAAGTCGGGAATCGCGTTTGTCGGTGCGGCTAGTTCCTCCACTGCGGTCGCCTTACCGAAAAGGGGCAGGCTGAAGATGGTAGCGACGAACAGCAGATGTCGAAGATGGTTCATGGGAATGCTCCACAAATTTTCGGAAATTATTTTTGACCGTTTCCTCATTCCAGCCTAGGTCATCACCGTTGGATTCCAAGAATTGAGGTTACCAATGTATTGCCGGCAGCACGCCATCTTGTCGATCGTCCTATTTGTAGCGAGTCTGCGGTCCTCCGAACGGTTTGTTTTCTTCGCCAGACCGTTGACAAGTTGCTAGAAAAGCGGCAGCTTAGAGCCGTCGAATCCAATGGTTGGCTTTCTTGGCTAAACCGGCTGCGTGGGACGGGGCAAGCTGGTATCTGCCGCTCGCATTCAGGTGCTGAGGACAAGGGAAAAGCAATATGTCTGAAAACATGTTCCCGACCGGCCAAGGTACCGGCAACGGTTCATCCCTCCGGGTGCCTAGGCATTGCTACCAGTGGGCTGGACCGGGAGACGTCAACGCCTTCTTCGGGCTGATGCTGGACAATGTTGCGGGGCTGATCCTGATGGTCAGCCTGTTGGCAGGGTTCGGATTGCCGAGCGATTTTGTGGTCAAAGCCATGGTTCCCGGGACCGCAATGGGAGTCCTGCTGGGCGACTTAGCATTTTTCTGGATTGCTTTTCGATTAGCCAAACGGACCGGACGCAACGACATAACCGCCATGCCCTTGGGGCTGGACACGCCCAGCACCTTTGGAATGATTCTATTCGTTCTAGC
>SLFV01000418.1 GCA_007124075.1 Roseimaritima sp. | reverse complement strand
TACCCTTGTTCGAAAGAGTCTTGTGTCCGAACTGCGTCCGATTCGAAATGCTTTAATCAGCGTCAGCGACAAACTGGGAGCCGTTGATCTTGCGGTCAGCTTGCATCGGGCGGGCGTCTGCATCTACAGCACAGGGGGAACTCGTAAGTTTTTGCTTGACAGCGGCATCCCGGTGATCGACGTGGCCAGTTACACCGGTTTTCCGGAGATTCTTGATGGTCGCGTGAAGACGTTACATCCGAAGATTTTCGGAGGGATCCTGGCGCGTCGCGATTCTGAGGAACACCTGCGATCGATCAGCGATCACGCGATCGAATTTTTCGATTTAGTTGTGGTCAACCTTTACCCCTTTCGCGAAACCGTCGCGCGGCCCGGTGTGACACGGAGCGAAGCGATTGAGCAGATCGACATCGGCGGACCAAGCTTGGTTCGGGCTGCGGCCAAGAATCAGCAGGATGTGGCGATTGCGACCGACCCCGGCCAATACTCCGAAATCGTCGAACAAGTAAAAGACCTCGGGGGAACCACGTTGCCTCTTCGGAGAAAATTAGCCTGCGAGGCCTTTATGCATACGGCCAGCTACGACCGTGCAATTGCGGATTACCTCAGCGGAGAAGCCAGCGCGGGGGATTTCCCGCCGTCGTTAAGCTTGAATTACCAACGCAAGTCGTTGCTGCGATACGGTGAAAATCCGCATCAAAAGGCGGCCGTCTACGCCGACCCCGGCGTGCGGATCGCCAATCTGATTAGCGCCCGGCAACTTAACGGTAAGGAACTTTCGTACAACAACCTGCTGGATCTGGATGCGGCCTTGTCAATCGTGCGTTCGTTTTCGCAGCCCGCTGTTTCGGTGATCAAGCACAATAACCCCTGCGGTGCCGCCACTGCGGAGCGGATCGCCAGGGCGTGTGGTAAAGCGTTGGAAGGGGATCCGCTTAGCGCCTTCGGCAGCGTGCTTGGTTTCAATCGGACCGTCGACCTGGAGACAGCAGAGGTTTTATGTGAGCCGGGTTTGTTTATCGAAGCAATTGTCGCTCCCGATTTCCAAGCCGCAGCGGTTGGCCTGCTGACGACCAAACCGAAATGGCGGGACAATGTGCGTTTGATGCAGGTCGGTCGCCTGGACCTGGAAAGCAAGACGCTGGAAAGACGGTTTATCAGTGGGGGGTTATTGGTCCAAGAAGCGGATCGGATGCCATCAGCATCTTTGCAGTGGAGAACGGTCACCCAAACCCCGGTCCAGGATGAATTGTGGGACGATATTTCTTTTGCGTGGGAGATGGTTCGGCACGTAAAGAGCAACGCCATTGTCTTGGCCAAAGACACCGCGCTGATCGGAGTCGGTGCGGGCCAGATGAGCCGCGTTGATAGCGTGGACATTTCAATCGAAAAGGCGGGTGACCGTTCTGCGGGCAGTGTTTTGGCTTCGGACGCGTTTTTCCCATTTCCCGATTCGATCGAGGCCGCTGCGGACGCGGGAGTCGTGGCCATAATCCAGCCCGGCGGATCACGGCGGGACGCCGAGGTGATCGAGGCTTGTGACGCCCACCAAATGCCGATGGTCATGACCGGTCGACGGCATTTTCGCCATTGATTTCGCAAGGGTGATTCGCCGTGACAACGATTTTGGACCAGATCGTGGACCGCACCAAAACGACGGTCGCCGCCGCCAAAGCCGCACGCCCGCTGGCGGAGGTCCAGCGAACCGCGGCGGCGATGCCTGACCCGCTTGATTTTTTCAACGCGTTGTCGTCTGGTTCCGTGGTGCAAGTGATTGCCGAAGTCAAAAAAGCCAGCCCCTCGGCGGGGGTGATACGCGAGGATTTTGACCCCGTGGCAATCGCGCGAATCTACGCCGAAGCGGGAGCCGCCTGTATCAGCGTGCTGACGGATCAACCCTATTTTCAAGGCAGTTTGGATTACCTGCGCTCGATTCGCAGCGCGGTTTCGGTACCGCTGCTGAGGAAAGATTTCATCATCGATCCGTATCAGATTTTTGAAGCGCGTGCCGCTGGTGCCGATGGGGTTTTGCTGATCGCGGAGTGCCTGTCACCGCAAACGCTGATGGAATTGCATGACCTGACGCGGGACCTGGGGATGGCAACGCTGGTCGAACTATATGATCCCGCGAATTTGCCTGCTGTCCTCGCTACGCAGACGCGGTTGGTTGGTGTCAATAATCGCGACCTGCGAACCTTTGTCACCGACCTTCAGCATACCTGTCGGTTACGAAAACAAATTCCGGGGGATCGCCTATTGGTTGGCGAAAGTGGAATCGGTTGCCGCCAGGACGTCGAAGTTCTGGGAGCAGCGGGGGCGAAAGCGATTTTGGTTGGCGAAACCTTAATGCGACAAGCCGACATCGCCGCCGGATTAAGGGATTTAACCGGAGTCGCCTACCGGCCTTCCTGACAGGGGGCCGACGGGAACATGGACACCACGCACCCCTGCAGTGGCTGCCGCCGAAAAGGGTAACGTTATTTCCCCACGATTAGCAGTCCTTACGCTATTGCGGTCAATGCGGCAGTTTTTGTTGCAGCATCCAAGCGTACAGATCGGGCAATGCGTAGGCAGAGGACCAACTATTGTGGCCGACATGCTCCAGTTTGGTGAAGCGGATTTTTTTCCCGCCTGAGGCTTGAATCGCCTCCACCATTTCAACCGAACGCGCCAGCGGGACCGCCGCATCTTGGTCACCGTGAAACGTCCAGATGGGGACCTCCACCAGTTTGAAGGCATCTTCCACCCGGCCGCCGCCGCAGATCGGCACCACCGCCGCAAAGCGTTCCGGATGCGCGGCCGCCAAAGTCCAGGAACCATACCCACCCATGCTTAGGCCGGTCAGGTACACTCGCTGCCCGTCGACAGGATGGTTGGCCATAATGTGGTCCAGCAGTTCAACCAAACGCCGCTGCTGCGTGGCGCTGGACCATTGATCCGCGGCCGGACACTGAGGCGAAACGACAATAAATGGCAGCATTTCACCGCGCGCAATCATTCGCGGAGGTCCCCATTTCGCGACCAAGGAAAGCGGTCCACGACTTTCGCCCCGTCCGTGCAAAAACAGCAGCAACGGCTGCGGTTGATCCCCCGGGGGCAGATGCAGTAGGTAATCCATTTCACCGCCGTCGCTGGTTGCCAACCGCTGCTGCGATTGCGGACCGACCGCGGTTTCAAGACGATCGTCCCCTCCAGCAGACGCAGCCCATACCCCGACCCATAGGAGGCAAGCGGTCGTCACGGAACGCCAGACTATTGGATTCATTGCAAGCTTAACCCATCTTCTAAGATTGTTCGGAAATAAGTTGCCGCATTCGATTCCCTGGCCCCCTATCGCGCGGCGGTAGTAGCGGGCGGAGCGTCGGTAACGTGACAAATGATATTCACTCCATCCCTGGAAATAACCCACGAATTGTATCAACACCCCGCTGCCTGTGACACCGATTGAGGTTTATACTCACCGCACAGTCCACTTTCCCGGAACGTCCGTTTGCGCGCAGTGCATACGTTGACGAGAACAAGCGATTAAAGGCATTTCTTTCATCCTTACGTTTTATTGCGATTCCCATGACGGTTGACCCCTCTGACGAAAGCAACATGACCGATTACCGGCTGACCCATCTGAAGCAGTTGGAAGCGGAAAGTATCCATATTTTTCGCGAGGTGGCTGCAGAGTTTCAGAAACCGGTAATGCTGTATTCGATTGGCAAAGACTCTGCCGTCCTGACGCATTTGGCTCTGAAGGCATTCGCACCCGCGAAACCGCCATTTCCGTTGTTGCATGTTGATACCACTTGGAAGTTCCGCGAGATGATTGCGTTTCGCGAAAACTACGTGCGGCGCGAGTTGGGCTTGGAGCTTCTGGTCAGTATTAACGAAGAGGGGTTGAAGCTGGGCATCGATCCTTTTGTGGACAGCGAGCGGCACACGGAAGTGATGAAAACGGACTCCCTGAAACAAGCGTTGGACAAGTATGGGTTTGACGCAGCTTTTGGCGGTGCTCGGAGGGATGAAGAGAAAAGTCGTGCGAAGGAGCGCGTCTTTAGTTTTCGCGACAAACGTCATCGCTGGGATCCGAAAAACCAACGACCCGAGTTGTGGAACCTTTATAACTCCCGGGTCAACAAAGGTGAATCGATCCGTGTTTTCCCGATGAGCAACTGGACGGAACTGGACGTGTGGCAGTACATCCACTTGGAAAACATACCGATCGTGCCGCTTTACTTTTCGCAGCCGCGACCGGTGGTCGAGCGTAATGGGGTGTTGATTATGGTTGACGACGAGCGGCTGAAGTTGTTGCCTGGGGAGCAGCCGCAGATGCGTCGGGTTCGCTTTCGGACCCTCGGCTGTTACCCGCTGACGGGTGCCGTGGAATCGGCCGCCACCACGCTTCCGCAAATCATTCAGGAAATGTTGCTGACCCGCACTAGCGAACGCCAAGGGCGTGTTATCGACCAGGACGAGGGGGGAGCCGGGATGCAGAAGAAAAAGGAACGCGGTTATTTTTGACCGTCTGTGCGACGCATCTTGCGACCCCGGTTCGTCGTGTTTTTCCCTCAAAGTTGCTTACTGTTTTCTCGTTTGGTGCCTCGATGTCACATCAATCCGAACTAATTGCCACCGATATTGACGCTTACCTGAAGCAGCATGAAGAAAAACAATTGCTGCGATTTATCACCTGCGGCAGCGTAGATGACGGGAAAAGCACGCTGATCGGTCGTTTGTTGTTCGATTCGAAGATGCTGTACGAGGATGAAATTTCGAAGATCCAGCGAGATTCCGCAACGCAGGGATCGGCGGGCGGTAATTTTGATCCGGCGCTGGCCACCGATGGGCTGAAGGAGGAGCGTGAGCAAGGGATCACGATTGACGTTGCGTACCGCTATTTCAGTACCGCTAAACGCAAATTCATTATCGCCGACACCCCCGGACATGAACAATACACACGCAATATGGCCACCGGAGCCAGTACGTGTGATTTAGCGGTGATTCTGGTGGATGCCCGCCATGGCGTGCTAACGCAAACGCGACGACACAGTTTCATCGTTTCGTTACTGGGGATACGACATGTTGTTGTGGCGGTCAACAAGATGGATTTGGTTGATTTCAGCGAAGCCAGGTACGAGGAGATTTGCAGCGACTATCGTGGCTTTGCCACCCGCCTGGACCTGCCTGACCTGCATTTCATCCCAATCAGCGCGCTTCATGGGGACAATGTGGTTGATCCCAGTGGCAAAATGCCCTGGTATCAAGGCAGCACGCTGATGAATTTCCTGGAATCGGTCTACATCGGCTCCGATCGCAACCTGCGTGACTTCCGCTTCCCTGTACAGTATGTCAATCGACCCCACCTGGATTATCGCGGTTTCTGCGGCACGGTCGCATCGGGAACGATCCGGCAGGGCGAGGAAGTGATGGTCCTTCCCAGCCGGCAAACGACCAAGATTAAATCCATCGATACTTTCGAAGGTTCGCAAGCCGAAGCCTTTGCACCGCTGGCCGTGACCCTAACCCTGACTGATGAGGTCGATGCCAGCCGCGGAGACATGATCGTGCGGCGTGGAAATCTGCCGACGTCCAGCGATACCTTCAACGCGATGCTGGTTTGGATGAATCAGGAACCATTGATTCCTGGAAAAACTTATCTGTTCAAACACACCACGCAAATGACCCCGGGAACGATCGAAACGCTGCACTACCAGATAGATGTCAATACCTTGCATCGCAGCCCGACGGCCCAATTGGAACTGAACGAGATCGGTCGCGTCCGAATCTCACTGAACAGCCCGATTCATTTTGATGCCTATCGTCGTAATCAGGGTACAGGGTCGTTCATCGTCATCGACCGAATCACCAACGCGACCATGGCTGCGGGCATGATCCTGGACGGCGAGGTCGATTCGCCTCGACGAGCCATCTGGGACGATGAAGAGTCGCAAACCACCGATGCGGGGGCCCAGGTTTCGGAGGTCACAAGCGACGAACGGCAATTGCGGTTCGGGCAAAAGCCGGTCACGGTGCTACTGACAGGTTTGACCGGCAGCGGAAAATCAGCGATCGCCGCGGCCTGCGAACGACAATTGTTCGATGCCGGTCGGGCGGTGCTGGTAATCGATGGCGAAGGTGTGCGCCGGGGGCTCAGCCGGGACCTTTCGTTCACTGCGGAGGACCGCAACGAGAATCTTCGCCGCGCCGCCCATCTGGCTGCGACGCTGAATGATGCGGGATTGATTTGCTTGGCTGCTTTCGTTTCGCCCAACGAGGCGGCGCGGCAAAAAGCCGGGGCGATCATTGGCGACCAGCGCTTCCTGGTCGTGCATGTGGCGACCCCCGTGGGAATTTGCCGCAAACGCGATACCAAGCAGCATTACGCTCAGGCAGACGCCGGGAAACTACCAGACTTTCCGGGAGTCACTGCCCCCTACGAAATCCCCGATGCGGCAGATTTAACGATCAATCCCGCCGAAAAAAATGTCCAGCAGTGCGCTGCGGAGATCATCGAAATGCTACGCTCCCGCGGGTTTTTTCGCTAGGGCAAGCGGTAGATACCCATCGGCCTGCCCCAATTGCTGCTGCTGCAGCGGCGATCGTTGGAAGCATGGTGAGACTTTTCCCAAGTGGACGAAATTTACTAAAAATCGTTCAATGCTTGCGATGTCAAGGCTTGCATCACTTACACTGAAAGCCTGACGGCAAACGATACAGCCGACTCTGGCCCCATTACATCCATCAGGGATCTGCGAAGCCTACTGAGTAGTGAACCATGCGCAAATCAGCCATTGCAAACCTCCGCTCAGGAGCGGAGGCCGCCCCCTTCGAGACCTCCCGAAACCATCGGCACATTGAAGGGGCGGAGATCGTCAGCCTCCTTTTTCAACAGACAGCGAACCTTGTTGTCGCATGCCTATGTTGCGGTTTGATCACCATCGCTGGATGTGGAGGCTCCTCGGAGACTGCGGTGGTGGTCAATGACGATGCGACCAACCGCGGTGCGGAGACGTCGGAACCGATGATGGTTGACGACGTTGGCCAAGCGGAGAACGCTGCTCCCTCCGGCGACACGACTGACGTAAACGAGAGCCAGCCCGCGTCCGCTGTCGAAAGCGGGATGGATGATGGCAGCGAATACGAATACGAGGACCCGGCCATGTCGGCCACAGGGGGCGAGGAGGATTACGAGTATATGGCGGAATACGAAGGTGGCAGTTCGGTCGGAGCAGCCGGTAATCGTTCCGTTGGCAGCCCCGGGTTGCTTGGTTCCTTAACCGCTGATTTTCAGCAGAAAACAATGGCAACCATGCTGCCAATGTTGTCCTCGGCCGGGGCGGTAAAGCCAGAGAAAGTCCCATCATTCCGCGAGTTGGCCAATTCAACATTCACCGCAGGTCAGGAAGCGATGGCGCTGAATTATCTCTACGCCCACATGATTACCGAATACGAGCGTGCGGGTAATGTTTTCGAAGACGTGATGTTCAGTCCGACGCTCCGCAGCCCCGTGTGGCAGATCCGCTGGGGTGTTTCTTTCCATGTTCGTGGCGATTCTGATGACCCGTTTCCGATTGTAACGGGCATGGATTCCCCGCTCCCCGAACGTGTTGCCGGTGGTATGGGGATGGCGGGACGCATGGGCGGTCGTTGGGCCGGGGGACAATCCGACGGCCCGGGTGGTGGTATGGAAAGTGGTTCTGGTCCCGGGTCTGGTGGCGAGCGGGCCACTGATTTCGGCGGAGGCGTACGGGGCAGGTTCCATCAGAACTTAGGCTTGGTTGCGGAACTGATCGGCTCGCACTTTGAATCACAGTTTTCGGCAGGGCATTTTGGTAACGGTTTTCGCAATGTCATCGCGGAACCGGAGGACGAGAGCGATCTGCCTGATCAATTCGATGGATTCAATGCGGAGCAGTTTGCGGGTGCCATGGAGATGGCCGAGGGGATGGACGAACTGGAAATTGACCCGCGGCGGCGTCCCAATGCAATGGCGTTGCCTGCCGGGATGGCGGAAGGAGTCACTGAAGGTGGGCCCGCCGATGCTGCGGGTTTGCCCGCGACGATGGATGCACG
>SLFV01000404.1 GCA_007124075.1 Roseimaritima sp. | reverse complement strand
TTTTACCCTCTCTCTCGATCTCTCCCGGCTATTCCCGCTTCGCGGGGCCTGGAGAGAAGGTTCAAAAGGACAGTTATTTCCCGCACGATGCTAACGATGGATTGGAGACGCAGCAGTGGGACAACGCCACGTCCAGTGAAAATAAACCTCAACCCGACCTTAACCCGAAACCGCTCCCTCGGCCGCCTGCTCGGTATCCAGAACACCCGCGTAACGTAAGACCTGACCTTCAAACTTCCACTGCAAATCCACTTGCCACAGACCTGGCTTCTCCATGGGGCATAAGCAAACGTAACGTCCCTCACCCACCGAACGGAAGGACAATTCGATGTTCTCGCTGGCACGGGCCCGATGGTAGCTTCTGCCGACGATGTCCAAGCGATCGACCGACTTTCCCGTCTGATCAAGGATTAACAGTTCGATCGCCCGCAAGCCGTTGCCATCGACGATCTCCGATGCATCCAGTCGCAACTTCCAGCCTAATTGCCTCAAGGCCTCTCGCTGCCGTTGCGCATTGTCCCAGTTCAAGCCTTCATTGTAGTAGTCAGGAATAACTGCCACTGAAGGGTCACCCGTGGCTAAATGGATCGCCACCCCGCCGATGGCAAGCTGC
This sequence comes from Roseimaritima sp., assembly GCA_007124075.1. Classification (GTDB taxonomy): domain Bacteria; phylum Planctomycetota; class Planctomycetia; order Pirellulales; family Pirellulaceae; genus Roseimaritima. The sequence continues at coordinate 7,557 of SLFV01000404.1, read as the reverse complement.
GACCCGAGCAGAAATACAACGAACGAAACCCAAAACCACTTCGCTTTCTTTTCTGCTCGGATTTGTTCTTCTGTTAGAGTTGTCATCAAAACACTTCAGGTTAACTAGGTCCCAACAGTGTGATCGGTACGCTGCGTCGATTGCCGCTCTGGTCTTCGATCTCGACGGCAAAGCGGTGCGTCCCCGAACCCCGAGTCAGCCTGGGTGGGAAAATGACGTTAAACGGCACCAAACGATTCGCTCCCGCAGAAAGCGTCAATTGCTGCCGATCAAGGACCTCGATTTGAATGGCCGCATCAGACTGATGAGAAAACTGGTAGACCTGCGCTTGGCTAGTGCGATTAACCAACCGCATGCGAAACGACTTGGACACCTCGCCGGGAGCGATCACCGTAAAGGGAGCACCCCGCCCCGACAGTGGCCGAGCGTCAAATCCAGCTTTCGTGGAGACCGCGTACACAAATCCGCCAAAGACCAACAGCAAGACCACGGGATAAATGATCGTCCGTGCGCGGAGGAAACGGTTAGGCTTGCGGGCAAGCGAATCTTGGGAACTGTAACGAATCAGACCCCTTGGCTTCCCAACACGGTCCATCACATCGTCGCATGCATCGATACACTGCGTGCAATTAATGCATTCCATCTGCAACCCCTTACGGATATCGATCCCGGTAGGGCAGACGACAACACACTGATTGCAGTCGACGCAATCCCCTGCAGTTTCCCCAGCCACACGCTTGCCTTTTTTTCGCGGTTCACCACGAACCGGGTCGTAGCCAACAATCAACGACTGCTGATCCAGCATCACCGACTGAAATCGGCCATACGGGCAAGCGATGACACACAATTGCTCGCGGAAGAACATGAAGTCGAAAATCATCAACCCGGTGGTCAAGGCCATCACAAAAAATGCAAGCGGATGTTCAAACGGCGAGCTCCGGACCCACTGCGATAGTTGTTCCGTCCCCACGAAATAGGATAGGAAGGTGTGGGCCAAAAACATGCAAAGGGCAAGGTAGATCACAAACCTTCCCGCCTGCTTGGGGAGCGACCTCGCCCCGCGAGGCTGCCCTCCTTTGCCCTTGGTTCCCTCAAACAGCCTGTCAATTGGGCGAAAAAGAAACTCCATGTAAACTGTCTGCGGACACGCCCAACCACACCATGCTCGCCCCACCAAAGCGGTAATCAGCACGATCGAAACAAAGACCGAGAGAATCAGGAGCGCCAACACCAACGTGTCCGTCGGTAGAAATGTGCGGCCGAAAACCGTGAATTCCCGGTTGGCAATGTCCAGCAAAACCAGCGGCTTGCCGCCGATCCGCAAATGGGGGATCGCCACAAAAATCACCATCAACACATATGCGACCACCCGACGTCGTTTCCACCAGGCACCGGTGGACAACTTCGGATACAACCAACGCCGACTACCATCCCGTTCTAAGGTGCTTAAAACGTGTTCCTCAGGGGCCAAAAGTGGTCCCTGCCCCCACGATGTCGTGTGCTTCGGTGCGTCTTGGGCCGCCACCAAATCTTCCGGATGATCCGATTTGCTGGTAGCTGGTAAACGTGGTCGATTCATTGGTTACGCCTTTCATTTCGGCGTTCGATTCTAGGGGGCTTCGCCGGGCGGTTCAGGCCAAGCGGGAATCTGTTTTCCTTCGGGCGGACGACCATCAATGTTCCTGCCTCGCATGGAGGCCACGTATGCTGACACCAGCACGACCTCATTGGGATGCAGCCGACCGGCCCACTGCGGCATCGCCCCGTTCCCGGCTCCCTCGTTGATGACCTTCGCGATATCGGGCAACGTGTTAATGTACTTGAAATGCTCGTCGGTCAAGTTAGGCCCCACCTTACCCTCTCCCTCGCGACCATGGCAAGAAATGCAATGAGTCCGGTATACCGACTCACCGACACCTACCCAGCGTGGTTCGTGCATGTAGTAGGCCAGCACCTCCTCCGTCGGTTGCAAGTCGCCGATCTCGCCGAATTGACGCCGGCTGTTCTCCGCCAACGCGACGCTATGCAAATCGCTCAGGGACCTGCCCTCGCCGCCGCCGTGGTAATAAATGAAATAAAAGGGGCTGTAAACAATCGAGGCAACAAATAACCACTTCCACCAACCGGGCAAGGGATTATCAAACTCCTCGATCCCATCATAAGCGTGGTCCATTTTGGGTGCATTACTCATGGCGCGGGTCCTTCACCTGGTCACTAAGCGGAATCGAAGCAAAGCGTTCGGCAGCCTGTTTGCTCAGTCGCAACGCACCATAGACGATCCCCAGGAACGCTGCGACAAACAGGGCCAAGGCGAACTCCGCACAGTCAGAGAAATCAATTGCAGTCAGTAAGTCTTTTAACATCAATCATCAAATAAAAAAGGGCTAAGCATTCTCGGGCCAGAAAGACGCCACTGCGTCAGACATGCGTCCCCACGCGAACTGTTCTGCTAGCGCTGGGCAAGGGGTTCCTCCTCCGGTAATGCGTCCGCAACGTCCACCTCGATCGTCGGTTCGGCAACCTCAGGCTCTTCCGTGCGAAACAAATCGGTCCCCAGACGTTGCAGGTAAGCAATCAACGCGATCGCTTGTTTTTCGTGCATTGCCGCCGGGCCTCCCTGCTGCACGATCTCCGCCGCAATCTCCTCTGCCTGACGACGCGCTAATTTCTCAACCTGCTCCAACTCCGCGTCACTATAGGGAGCTCCCAAGTGATACGCCGCCATCACATGCGGTTGGATTGCTTTGAAGTTCAAGTCGTCCGCCAACAGGTGCGCGTAAGCGGGCATTACCGAGCCTTCGGAGACTTCGGTGGGATTCTCAAAATGACGCCAATGCCAAAAACTACTCTGCTTCCCACCCTCGCGGGCAAGATCGGGACCGATTCGCCGACTGCCCCACTGGAATGGACGGTCATAAATGAACTCCCCAGCCTTGCTGTATTCGCCGTAGCGAATCGTTTCGGCTACGATCGGCCTAATCATTTGTGAATGACAATTGTAGCAACCTTCGGAGACGTAAATATGGCGACCCGCCAACTCCAACGGCGTGTAGGGCTGAACGGTTGCAATCGTGGGGACGTTGCTGCGAATCAGGAAAGTCGGTATCAACTCGAACAACGTCGCGACAACCACGGCGATCGTCGTAATGACGGTAAAACGCACTGGCAACCGCTCCCAGCGTCGATGCCAATCCATACGTGCCCAAATATTCAGTTTCTTCGCAACATCCAGTACGGGAGCATCAGCCAATTCGTCCTTGGACGGGGGCACCTGTTCGTCGTAATGCTTGGTCAATCGCGGTGCCGTGTAAACCGGAACCTCGTACTCCGCGGGACGTGCAAGCCATGTCATCACGGCATTCATCGATAGCATGCAGACCCCGGCCACATACAAGAGGCCACCAACGACCCGTAACCACCACAGCGGGATAATCGCTTGAATCGTTTCGATCAATTCCGGATAAGTCAAATTTCCAGTCTCGTCCAGATCACGCCACATCAATCCCTGCATCAAACCAGCGGCATAAATGGGAATGATGTACAGTAGAATGGCGATCGTGCCCGTCCAGAAATGCCAACTAACCAGCTTTTCGCTCCACATCTTTGTCTGGAACAATCGTGGCAACAGCCAATACAGCATCCCGAAGGTCATGAAGCCATTCCAGCCCAAAGCCCCCGAGTGGACGTGCGCAATCGTCCAGTCGGTGTAGTGACTCAACGCGTTGATTGCCTTGATCGACAACATCGGCCCTTCAAACGTGGCCATGCCGTAGAACGTGATCCCAACAACAAAGAACTTCAGCACGGGATCCGCTGCAACCTTGTGCCAGGCACCGCGGAGCGTTAGCAAGCCGTTGATCATGCCGCCCCAACTGGGCATCCACAGCATCACGCTGAATAACATTCCCAGCGTCGATGCCCATTCAGGCAGCGCCGTGTAATGCAGGTGGTGAGGTCCAGCCCAGATGTAAATGAACACCAACGACCAGAAGTGAATGATGCTCAGTCGATAACTAAAAACAGGCCGTTCCGCCGCCTTGGGCAGGAAGTAGTACATTAACCCCAAAAACGGGGTGGTCAGAAAAAATGCAACTGCGTTGTGGCCGTACCACCACTGCATGAACGCGTCCTGGACCCCCGCGTAAACGCTGTATCCTTTGAACCAACCCGCTGGCAACACTAGGTTGTTGAAAACGTGTAGCAAGGCAACCGTTACGATCGTGGCGATGTAAAACCACAATGCCACGTACATGTGGCGCTCGCGACGGTTGATCAAGGTCATCAAAAAATTGCCGCCAAAGACAAACAGCCAGACGACCGCAATCAAAATATCGATCGGCCATTCTAGCTCGGCATATTCTTTGCCTTGAGTAATCCCCAGTGGCAGGGTCACCGCTGCAAGAACAATGACTAACTGCCAGCCCCAAAAATGCAGGTGACTAAGCGTATCGCTCCACATTCGCGTTTTGCACAAACGCTGCGTGCTGTAGTAAATCGCCGCAAAGATCGCATTTCCCGCGAAGGCAAAAATTGCCGCGTTCGTGTGCAACGGGCGAAGACGCCCAAAGGATAACCACGGCAGGCCCGCCGTCAGTTCAGGAAGAATCAGCAGTACCGCAACGATTAATCCCGCCAGTGTTCCCACCAAGCCCCACAGGATGGTCGCCGCCGCAAACATGCGGACGATGGTGTCGTCGTAACTAAATTGCTCCATTTGCAACTCGCCGCCGCTGCCCGAGTCGCCGTTGGGTACCGCATCATGCTGGTCGTTTGCAGTCACTGTTGCCATAGAAGAAGCTAGAAGGAAAAAAGGAGGAAACGTCGCGTCATGCGTCGGCACCGCAGCCTTCACCTGCAACACGACGCGGTTGATGGGACGCCATCCTAACAAGTATGGTGCCAAAGCTGAAGCCTCCGACGCCAACTCTGGAAACTGCGTCGCTTCGCCACACAAGAACCCCGACAAGGGCGCAACCAACTCCAAAAATGAAACCTTTCACCATCGGAGTGTGACGTATCAGCGTGCTCAATGGCGCGCATACATGCGCGCGTCCTTGAAGTTTGCGTCCATGCAAAAGCTAGCAGCGAACACCAGCCGACCCTCCGTGCCCCTTTCGCATCAGGACCAACGCATGGGCAGCGGCGGGAAAACCCCTCCACGAGGAGGAGGGAAGGGGGCTTTAACGAAATGACTCGGTAGGGCCTACCACGTCTACCCCCAGCGTCTCCGCTTGTCGAAGAACCGCATCAACGCGACACATCAAATCCGGCTGGCTGGGAGGCCCGTCTTGCGAGCGGTCGCTAGCAAGGAATTCCGCGTGACAGTGCGGACAAGCGATAGTGCGTCCCAGAAGCTCCAAGCGGATGTTGATCCGGCGACCACAAGTCGGACATGATTGTGCGAAACGCAGTGTCATAGGGGCATCTCCGTTTGCCAGCAAGGAAAGGTGAAGAGAAAGCTCGGGCCTCACGTTCGTGAATCCTATCTGTTGACAACCCTAAATGCAAGAACTTTTTCGCGTCTGGTTGCAGGTGCGGAAACGATGTCTACTTGCCACGAGCCGACAACTTTGACTTCATTTTGGAAGCTTTTGGAAGTGTACACCGGCTGCTTGCCTGCAGCTCTGCCGTCCATTCCTGCTGCGCAGGGCCTGTCTTGATCCAGCCCAGCTCGTCCAAACAGCACCGTTGAATCACGTTTCTGCAGGAGCTTCGATCCGAATGACCAAGCGTCCCAGCGAATGATCGTATCCAACCACGGTTCCGCGTCCTGTCCAGCGGCTGCCGCCGAAAGCAGGGAGTTGGTCCTCCAGTTCGGCGGGGACATGCAGCAGTAGCGCCAATTCGGGATTGGGGTAACTGCCCCAAACCGTTAATCCTCCCGGATAACCCGCGGGGTCGTCTCCGTAGAAGGCTGCTCGCCGTTCATAGACCAGATCGATGTCAAAGCAGAGCCCTTCGACCGCCTGGGTCAGCAAATCGGTCTGCTGGCGATCACCCCGAGCCTGCCAGAGGAACCGAACGGTTTCGGCAAACGTTACTCCGCCTGCAGAAGAGGATTGGTCGCTTCCGCCTTCGACGATTGGAGGGAGACTGGCTCCAGACTGACCGTTGGGGGCTGCGTGCGGGGAGTCAAACGTCGGCTTCGGGTCCTCCTTCCCGGCGGGGTGCATGTCCGTAACGCTTCTCTCCGTCACCAATGCCGTTTGCGGGAGCACTTGGAACACCAGCGATTCTACCAAGTCCGGCCAGCGTGGGATGTCGACCCGCAATCCCGCAGTCCACGTCAAATGGTTGTCGGTCAACCCGATCGAATAGTAGGGCTGCTCGGGCAGTCGGAGCAATAGCGGAAACTGGCAATTTTGTTCGGGCATCAACTTGGTCGCCCCCAACACCTCGACCTCCTGGCGAAAGAGGTCATGCCGTTTGGTAGACCGATTGCTACCCGAACCCGACGTGCAAACTTCCTCCGCAGAAACGGTCCAGACAATGCGGTTCAGCCGAACAGGTCGTTTGGGCCGCAATCGCAATTCACCGCGTAATTCGCCCCCCGGAGCCAAACGCTCGGTCAACAGCTTGTAATCCACCTGCCCCAGCAGGTAACGCGGCAGGAACCGAGTGAAGATCCAATATCCCGCCGCGACGGCTCCGATCGCACCGCCGATCATCCAGACCAGCGGGTTGACCAAGAGCAGCCCTGCAGCGAAGCTGATCATCACAAAGAAAAACACTCCGCAGCCCGCACTCCAGGCACAGCCTACCCGGGTCATTTCTTCTTTTTTGAAGGCTTCCGGGCCATCGACGGCGGTAACCTGAATGTGACGGCTGACTTTCGGGTCAAAGCTCCAAGGGATCCGCGCGCGTGCTTCGATCAGGTGATCGATATTTAGTAATTCGCCGTGATACGTCGGCGGCCACGCGGCAACCGTTAACTCAAAGTCGTAGCGGTAGGTTTGGTCGGCTTCCCACTGACCTTCGAACAAATTCTTGGTCTCGATCACACCCGATTGCACGTTGCCATAGCCGTGAGTCTCCCATCTGGTCTGGACTTCCAACCCCGAACAGCGCACATCGGCACCGACATTCACCACGACGCTGCCGCGTACCGTCTGACCGCCTTTGATTTGTTCACTAGCTTCCCCTAAATCAATCGATAAATCGCAATTCGACACAAAGCCCTCCCACGCATGGTTTTCCCGCATTTTCTTGAACGCGTTTGTATAGATAATACTCCATCCCGCGCACATCGGCACCGTAATGTTGGATTAGCCAATGGACGTCGGTTGCGGTGATCCGGCACGACGGCAGGTCGGGGTCCAGTCGGGCGGCATCAATCCGGCGCTGGAAGATTTGCAATAACCTCGCGGGCTGAATCAACGACTCCGCGTTCACTGTCGTGACCTGGTAACCGTATCTTTGCAAGGGACGCTGCAAATTCGTATGAGTCGCCAAAACGACCGGCAGTGTGCTGGAGAATACGCGATGTCGCATTCGACGGGGCAACCGCTGTGCCTCATCAATAATCCAAGGCGAGCCAGGTGAGATTTCAGGCAAAGG
>SLFV01000434.1 GCA_007124075.1 Roseimaritima sp. | reverse complement strand
CCATCGGGGTGATTGTCACCACGACGGTCGCGACCATGGGAATCCTGTTTCGCAGCGACCAGAAACCGCGCTGGTATCTGGAACCAGGTGCGATAGCGTTGTCTTGTTGTTCGTTAGGCTTCTTTTACTTGATTTACCTGATGTAATTCCGCGGCCCCAGAGCCCCGGTTCTCCGATTCCGAACGCTTCCTAAGTGGCATAATCAGGATGCCGATACTCGCCCGATTTACCGCCGGTTTTGTAGATCACGCGAGTGCGGTGCAATTCCATGGCGCGGTCGACCGATTTGCACATGTCATAGACCGTCAGGCCCGCAATCGTCGCGGCAGCTAACGCTTCCATTTCGACGCCGGTTTTTGCGGTTGTCTTCACGGTTGCTCGGCAACGCAACGTCGTGGGCGATACGGAATCAAATTCAACCTGGACCGATTCTAAAGCAATTGCGTGGCATAAGGGGATTAAACTCGATGTTTGCTTGGCGGCCATGATGGCCGCCAACCGTGCGACCGCCAGAACATCCCCCTTGGCGTGCTGTCCCGCTTCGATTTTCCGCAACGTTTCTGCTTGCAGGTTAACGATTGTTTCTGCGATCGCCTGCCGAACGCTGGTTTCTTTGGCGGTGATGTCGACCATGCGTGCCGCGCCGGCGGCGTCAAAATGATTGCTTTCCATAACCCCTCTGGGAGTGAATTTAAAGTGGTGCGTCCAACCCAATACCAACCAGGTTCCTATGAACCTACCCAGGAATTTTTTCTGCGAGCCTGGTACCCTAACGTTTCCATTCATTTGAAAGAATGGGTTTTTCTGGAATTCCATCGATCGGCCCGCGACGGAAGCGTTTGTCGTCGGTGGTCGATTTGCGTGGGTCGTGGCTTGCATTTTATGACAAATTCCACTTTACCCCGACGCGACCCTCTGCTTATGATCGACCCGACGGAAAGATATGGACTGTCAGGTTGCTGCGTCCGGAACGAACATTGGCAAGGACCGCATCACGGATGTTTAGATCGCAAGCTCTGTCGGGCTTTCGTCCAGCCCTGCGGGGTGGTGCTAATGTCGTTTTGATGTTGGCGGCGGGATGCCTTTGGCTGCAATCGCTACCAAACGCGCTAGCCGACGGAGAGGGCGAGCGTGCCTTCCCGCTTCCGATGCATTTGCAAGTCACGTGGCAACTTGAAAGCCCACTGACGATCCATCCGGAGGTTGCCGCAGCGGATGCCATTTTTTCCCATCCGGCGAACCTGTGCTTGGAGTCCACGACCTCGGGAGCGTTGCGGATTTCTGCGTCAAAGCAAGCAATCCGCTTTCATCCCCCGTGTCCGTTGCAAACGGGCGGATTCGAGTTTCGCTTGCAGCCTCACGCGAGCGATGCGCTTCGTCTGAATGTTCAGCTTGCCGCAGAAGGACCTGCTGCGTCCGCCGATCAGGACGCTCTCCCCCAACGCACGATCACCGAAGAAATCTCGCTGACTGAGTTACGGGCTGGACCGGTCACCGTGCCGGTTGCCGGACAGGGAAACCTGCAGATTACTCGGGCCCCCGAGGATACGCTGCAGGTCAATTTGCATGGCGACCGCCTGGTATTCGGTAGCGGGCAGACGGTTCCATTCGATCTTGTGTTATCTCCCGTCGATGGTAGGCTGCCGCACCCTACGGTGGAAGTGCTGTTGGCGATTCGGAAAGCCCGCAGCGGCCAATTGGTTGACCAGCAGAAGTGGCTTGTCAGCGTCGAACCGACGGGTAGGTTGCAAATTCCGCAAGATCGACCTCTAAGGTTGCCGGCGGGTGAGGGCGCATACGAACTGCAATGGCGTTGCGTTCGACCTTCACGCGGCGGGATCTCTGCCCTGCGTACCGATTTGTTTCTGCTGCGAGATGACGGGGTTTTTGCCAGTCGCAGCTTTCAAGTTGTTGTTATTGAGGATCAACAGCCGGAATCAACCGCAGTCGCATCACGGCTGGTGGCACGGATCCAGCCTTTGCGGCGCAGTTGGTCACTGCCGCGGGTCCTGCCCGAAGTACCAGGTTTTCCAAGTGTCAACAGTTTGTTGAACAGTTTGGAACCTCCCACCTCCAGCGTTCCGTTGGGGGAAGACCTGCATGCGGGCGAATCGATCGCGGTGATCAGTCCTGGGGGTTGGTATGCAAGCCCGCTACCGATCGTCCAGCCCGGCGTGCCTCATACGCTGATCCTGCGTTACCCGAACGGGCGTGCGATGCGGTTGGGCGTATCGATCATGCAACCGGATGCGGACGGGCAATTACCGCCAACAGGAACCTACACGGGAATCGCGGTTGCGGCCCCGGTGGATCAGGCGTCGGCGGATCGCTGGTCGGAACACCGAATTGTGTTTTGGCCCAGGTGCCGCAAGCCTTACGTTGTTTTGACCAACCAAGAAACAAAAGAACCTGTTCGTTTCGAGTCCATTCGCATCGAAGCAGGACCGCTGGTGCCGTCGCTCGGGAGTGAACCTCTGCCGGGAGCAGAAACGTTCGGGCGGTTCCGATCGCAAGGCCAGGGTGGTCGCTTGGCCGCACTGTATCTAGATAAACCGCTGATCAATTCCGCTTTTGGTGACGGCGGCCAACTGGATCCCGATTCCAGTTTGGTGATCGAGGATTGGCACAGTTACTTGATCGCCGGACAGCGGTTGGTGGAGTATCTACAGTGGGCAGGCTTTAACGCTGCCATTGTCAATGTCGCGGGAAACGGCAGCAGCCTGTATCCGTGTGATTTTTGGTCGGCGACCCCCCAATTGCAGACCGCACGTTTGGCGTCACGCGGTCGTGATCCGATGCCAAAAGATGTCGTCGAATTGTACCTGCGGTTATTCGCTCGCGCTGGGCTGCGTCTTATCCCGGCGTTGGACTTGAATATGCCCACCCGCCGACTGGATCAGGTGGCCGGACAACAGCCTGACTCTGGCATCCGTCCCACCGATGCCTGGGGACGCACGCCGAGGACAGATTTTGTTTCAGGTAACGGGGTGATCGCCCAGTACAATTTTCTGCACTCCAGCGTGCAAGAGGAGTTGATCCAGATTATTGATTATTTCAATCAACGCTACAAAACACACCCGTCGTTTGTGGGTGTCGGGCTGCAACTTCACGGTGGCAGTTTTGCTCAACCGACACCGCTATCTTGGAATCAGGACCGCAACACGGTAGACCGATTTCGCAGATGGGCAAGCAAGCAGGAAACGGTTTCGGAGAACGCACCGACTGAACGGTTATCCGAGGAAGAACTGGAGTCGTTTGCTGACTGGCGTGCCGCTCAGGTGAGCAGCGCGTACCATGCACTGGCCGATCGATTAGGGGAGCGGCGGTTGTTTCTGCTGCCAACCGAATTCGATGATCACGATGGCGTCGGTTTTCCAAGGGGGTTGGATTGGGGACAAATTGGTCAGCATCCCAGGATTGTACCGCTGGGGTTGGTCCATGAATCGGTGTTTGACGACATAGCGAGGTATGCTGCGGCGGCCGAAGCGGATGCGCTTCGTCATTCGGAAAAACAATTAACCGCGGCAAAGGCTGCTGGGCGATTGGTTTTTCGCCCGCCAACGATCACTCGCGGGATCGACGTGACGCGTGGTATTTCCCCGGTAAACACAGTGCAGACCGTTCCCGTGCTTACACATCCGACTCCTGTTCAGCGTCGTTATCGTCAGCAGTTGATTGGCAGCTTCGAGGACTTTGATGCTCAGGTTTTGGCAGTGGGGGGGTGGACCGTGCCTTTGGGGCAGGAGGCTGCGACTCGCGAGCTGTTTCGGTCCTTCACGCAACTACCAGCGGCTACGATGGCCACCGTTCCTGCGGAAAACGGGGCACCTTCCAGTCTCCGGGTCCGGCAATGGCGGGGGGCCGAACAGAGTGTCATTTCGGTTGTGAATCTAGCCCCGTGGCCGCTAGCCGTCGATCTGGAGTTTGACCAAGAAGTGGATTTCACGTCACTTAAAAAGTCACATTCTTCTGCCCAACGAGGCAACGGTGCTGCACAGAACCGGCACATGCTGCTGGTTGAACCGGGACAACTGGTTGCCGGCCGAACCGATCGTCCTGCTTGCTTGGTTACGTGGCGGGAACGAAGAAACATCGACCCTCAGACGCTGCAGCGTATCAGCGATCGAGTCCAGGATTTAGCCGCTCGCGTCGCTTTGCTGACCACACCACGTGTCTACCCGGAACTGTTGAACGGTAGTTTCAGCGAGTTAGCCGACCAGAGCATTCCGGGCTGGATGGTCGCGCAACATCCCCCCGGCAGTGTTCAGCTTGCCTCTCTCGGTTTTGATGACAAACATTCGCTACTGCTGACCAATAGCAGCAATAACGCCAAGACCTGGGCGATCAGTTCGTCATTTCGTCCACCGGCGACGGGGCGTTTGGCCGTTTCCTTGCAGGCCCGCTGTTTAGTTCAAACGCCGTCGACCGCCCCCCTGTCGCTGCAGGTATCGATAGAAGGGCGGCGGCGTGACCAACCGTTTCGATCCAGCAAGACTTTTCAACCCCGAACGGACGGGAATTGGCAAATCGAGCCCCTGATGCTGGAGATTCCACGTCTGCCCGATGACGATATCGAAGACTTGCGACTGACGATTGACCTTTTGACCCCAGGAAAGGTCTGGATCGATGATGTGCGGTTGTACGATTTTTTCCTCACACCCGCCGAACGGACGGAACTGCAAAGCCAGACGTTTCTTGCTGCGAAAAAAATGCGTCAGGGGGATCTCACTGCAGCGGCCAAGCTGTTTGATTCCTACTGGGGACGCTTTCTCATGGGGTTAACCATCGCCACGGGGTCCGTCGATCCAGGTGGCGCCGAGGCTGAGGGGTCACCGCTGCCGGGTATCGCGGAGCGACTCCGCAATTGGTTGCCCAACCCGCTAAGATAAAGAGCGCGAAGCGAGGGAAGCATTGATATGAAATGGTGGGTGAAACGAGTCGCGGCGTTGGGCCTGATCGTGGGAGTTCTGGTCGCGATCTTGGCCCTTTGGGGCTATCGGCAATCTCGTTTGGTTCCGGAGTTCTATCAGTTGGCACGACAGCAGCCGATTGAAAACGCTCAGGCTGTTAGCCAGGAACTGGTCGAACAAGTGGAACGGTTGCAGGCTGATGTACAACGTGCCGGTAGCTGGCAGGCTCAGTTCAGTGACGCTCAGATTAACGCCTGGTTGTCGGCCTCGCTGCCCGAGGAGTATCCGTTGTTGTTACCGCCTGGAACCGAAGATCCAAGAGTAAAAATTCAGGATGGCAAGCTCCTGGCGGCGGCCCGTTATAAAGAAGGGCACATTGACACCGTGATTTCCTTTGAGTTGTCGGTTGAACTGACCGAGCAGCCCAATGTGTTGGCGTTACGATTGCAAAACCTGCGTGCTGGCGCACTGCATTTGCCGATTGCCAATTTTGCCCATGGTATTTCCAGCGAAGCTGCAAAGAATGAGATCGAAGTGCTGTGGGACAAGAATTCGCTGCAAACGCGCCCCGTCGCTCTGGTAACCATTCCTAGTGAACACAAAAATTACGTCAATACTCCGGTGATCATCGAATCCATTCGCTTGGATGATGGGATGCTATCAATGACGGGTCGGACTGGTCCCGGAGCAGTCCAGTCCTTCCAGCCTCGCGGTCCACTGACTCATATGGCTCGACTGGAACTGGTCGGCTATCGCGTGGGCAACTCGCTTACACGCAACGACCATGCCCCCGCGTTGCGTTCCAGCAAAACGCAATAGGCATCTTCGGGTTGTAATCCGCGTCGCACATTGGATGCGGGGGTCAACTGAAAGTGTCGTGACGAAGCCCCGCTGGCCAATAAACAATAGCGGCCCGATTCCACTCGTCGTACGGTACCGCGACCGCCTGACACAACACCTTCGTAGGTCAAATAGTGTTTGCGGTGCGGGGCGAGCAAATCTGCGGCTACCGCAGTCTGCCCACATTGGGGCAGCGTTGCGGTTGCCCACGTTTCCAGATCGGTGGGTGTTTCAAACATCCAATCGTAATGCGGGCCACGTCCCCGAGGCGGGGTTCGCGGAGCATCGTGGAACAAAATGGCGTAGCGGGCAGGTTTCGGATCCACCACGACGGTCCCCGACTTTAGTGGCGTTGCGCGACAACGCGATGGAAACGTAAATGGACCTCGCGATCGATAACCCGGCGAACCCCTTCGGCCAAGCAGATCGGTTCGTTTTCCGTTTCTCCTTGCGCGATAATGTGGTTCAGTGGTGTCCCGGGTTCCACGCTAAAGGTGCGTTGATTGATAATCTGGTTGCCCGCATCCAGTTCCGGAATGATGAAGTGACAGGTTGCGCCAAAGGTCAACATACGGACCGCGAAAGCATCGTGGTAGGGACGAAAACCGGGGAATCCCGGAAGCAAGCCGTGGTGCAGGTTGATGATTCGGCCGCCGGCAAACTGCCAGCAGGTGCTCGCTGGTAGCACGCGCATGTAGCGGGCCAGCACAACGTAATCGATGTCGAACTCGTCCAGAGTTTCCACCAGCAGCGCATCGTCGGCGCGACCTTCCTGGTCGCCGATCAGCCGAAAGGGGACGTCATACTCAGCCGCCAACGCGGCCAACTTGCGGCGATTGCTGATTAGAACGGGCACGGTGGCTGCGATCCGCCCGCTGCGAACCCCCTCCAAAATCGCTCGTGGCGTGTGCGTAACATAGGTGCCACACAGTGCCAATTTAGGTTTACCCTGTCGCCTGTCCACGCTCCAAACACGAATCGCCAATTGGGTATGTTCCCCGATCTGACGCATCGCATCTTGAATCGTCGCAAAACCGATTTGTTGAGGGTCAAAACTTGCACGGCACATCATTGCGAACAGTTGTTCGTCATCATGATCGTACATCTGGATTTCCGAAATCCGTGCCCCTTGCCCGGTAATGTAGTGAATGATCGGATCTGCCAGCCCCGAATTATCGGGCCCCAGTGCGGTTATCACGACTTCCATCTTTGTTTCAACCCTGTTCGATCCTGTGGCGGTCTGTTAGTTTCAGGTAACCCTTGAGGCCTGTTTGTTTTGCAACAACCTAGTCGATAACCTAGCATCCGGACAATGACCAATACTGCAATGACGGCACCACCCATCCAGAAGCCGCGGCGGAGCGCGTTACCGCCGGGAGAAAACCTTTGCCAATACTGCACCGCAAAGTGTTGTCGCTATTTTGCGTTGCCGATCGATACTCCGGAAACCCGAGCCGATTTTGACTTCATTCGTTGGTACCTGCTCCATGACCGCGCATCGGTATTCGTCGACGATGGAACATGGTATTTATTGGTCCATACGACGTGCAAACATTTGCAAGCCGACCACCGGTGCGGTATCTACGAAACCCGTCCACAGATCTGTCGCGACTACACGACCGACGCCTGCGAATATGAGGACGACTGGGTCTACGACACCTATTTTGAAACCCCCGAGCAGATCGTTGAGTATTGTGACGCACGCTTTGGGCCCGAACCGGGACAGGGTGTCCGCAGTCGACGCCAAACCTCGTTGCCGTTGGCGTAACCGCCTGTGGATTCGTGCAACTGAGGCTGGCACCGTTACACTAGCGTGCGCGTGGTTTGCCCCGAATCGGCAACCGCGGAACGTATTTCACTGGCAGTTTGTTTGGAGCATGGCGATGGGATTTTGTTTTCGGACCATGAGCGTGATGATCATGGTTAGCTGGCTTGTGGGCGAAGCGGGTTTTGTCCTGGCACAAGGACTGCCAGTCGTGCCGCCCCAGCAGGCTGGATTTGCCGCGGAGCAATTGGGGCGAGTCGCACAGTTGGCCGAACAAGGAATCGCGGAGCGGAAAATGCCAGGCTGTGTGATCTGCTTTGGCCGCCAAGGTCGGATCGCCTACTTGGAAGCGTTTGGCAACAAACAACTGCAACCCAAAGCGGAAGCGATGACGGTTGATACCCTGTTTGATTTGGCCTCGCTTACCAAGCCGATTGCGACGGGCACCAGTATCATGCATCTGTATGAACAGGGGCAATTGTGTTTGGGGGCAAAGGTCGCTGATTTCTTTCCCGCATTCGGCGTGCACGGAAAAGACGCCATCACCATCGAGCATTTATTGATCCATCAAAGTGGATTGATCCCCGACAATCCTTTGAAAGACTACCTGGACGGCACGCAATTGGCTTGGCAGCGGATTTGCGATTTAAAGCTT
>SLFV01000024.1 GCA_007124075.1 Roseimaritima sp. | reverse complement strand
GAAGGATACCAAAGCGGCCCCCCAGTGTTGCGTCGATCTGACCTTTTGTACCGCCGCTCCAGCTCCCGGCAAGCCGGGAGGCCTTAACATCGGCTAGGTACAGTGGATAAATTGCCCCCTGCGGAAGGAACTCCCACCCCACAGGTGAAAGGCCGGTCGGGTCCGAAGGTAAGCCCGGATCCCCGAAGTTGTTGGGCGAAAACCAATTCCAATCAAGCGACGGTGGCGCTGCGGGGCCGTATGCGTCGTGGTAATAAGGATCAAAACCGCTCGGAGGGTTGCCAAACGCTGGCCTGGCGACGGCAAGCACGAACATCGCCATGGCTGCAAGCGAAGCCATCAATCGCGGTGGGAAGGGCGTCAAGTGAAAAGCTACCGCAGCCATGTGCATCATTGAAAACGGAACTCGAACAACAACGGATCTATTAGGCGGTGCGATGCTCGCAAAATTTCGGCCAAAATAGCAAGACAGAATCCGCTCATGTGCGAATTTTTTGGCAATCTTGATACTTTGGCTAACCATGCTGCCTGACCATCGGTCCACAGCGCTATCATGGTTTTCAGAAACCAATTTGTAGGCTAAACTTGCGCGAGTCCGTGGTTCACTGCCTCCGGTTTGCTGATGCGGCCTGACCGCCTGCAGGGTTAGGTCCTTCTTTCGGCAGGCAGCGTACGCAGCCAACGATCAATAACAGATGGGTTTGTTCCCCAGGCTCGATATTCCTACCTGTCCGGCGGAGCGGGGAGAGACAGAGCAAAAGGACCGTTGTGGCTAGGGTTTACTTAGTACGAATTGAATCGAACAGGATGGGTGGCCGAGTGGTCGAAGGCAGCAGTCTTGAAAACTGCCGTACGTTAGCGCGTACCGTGGGTTCGAATCCCACCCCATCCGCTCTTTCTTAGCTAGCGATCAAGAGCCGACCGGTTCGTGTGCCCTGGCTCGATACCTTTCCCATGGCATCGCGGAGCCCGCGGCGAAACAGGCCGGTTGGTGTCGATTGTTTTGCCCGCATGCGTTGCACAATCGGGGTCGGTCGTCAGGGCTGGTCGGGCCAAACGTGCATGCTTTGGACCAATTCGGCGTACAGATTACGCAACCTAGCAGCTAGACGTTCCAGTTCCTGGGGCTGCGACTTAGACACATCATTGGCCTCCCCAATGTCTTCGGACAGCCGATACAGACTGAAATCCGTCAGCTTTGCTGCTTGTACCGCTGACAAACGCGAGGTCGTGATATTTTCCATCTTGGCCATTGGCTTCCCTTCGACCGTCTCAATCTTTGCCAGCAACTTCCACGGGCCATCTCGCATCGCGACGCGTTGTTCGTTGATAGCATTGAAATAGACCCAGAATAGTGGTTTCGAACGAACAACCGGTGCATCCTCCCACAAGGCTGAAATGTTGCAACCATCCAAGTCCAATCCGGCCGGAATGGGGGCTTTGGCTAAAGAAGCAAACGTGGGCAGGAGATCTAGGGAGCTGACCGGTTGGTCGTTTTCCGTGCCGGGCCGAATTTTTCCCGACCAACGCAAGATTCCAGCGACGCGACTGCCAGCCTCGGTCGTCCATAATTTCATCCCGCGCAGTGGGCCGGGTGAGCCGTACGAACGGCGAGCTCCACGATACCGATTTAGTGTCTCGGGACCGTTATCGCTAGAAAAGAAAACGACCGTGTTCTCGCTCTGTCCCTGATCTTCCAAGGCTGCCAGCACTCGGCCGATCGCGTGATCCATATTTTCAACGTTCGCAAAATACTGGGCTTGCTCTTCATTCGCCGCCACGTCACGGTAGCTTTCGACCAGTCTATCCGGGGAAGCCACTGGTTCGTGGGGTTCGTGGAATGGCAAGTACAAAAAGAATGGTTGCGATGCATGACGTTGTTGATGACTCTGCAACCATGCGATCGCCTCATCAGCGACAATTTGACAACTAAATCCCTCCAACTGACCGACGGGTTGTCCGTTACGGACGTAGTTGTTGGGGTTCTCGTGACTAGGGGCGGCATTATTCTGAGTGGCAAGCCAATGGTCAAACCCAGCGGCATCGGGTTGAGGCTGTTGAGGATCGTTGAAGATTGCGTTGCAGTGCCACTTTCCAGCCATTGCGGTCGCGTAGCCCGCTTTCTGTAACACTCCCGGCAACGTCGTCTCGGTGCGGCGCAAATGTACCAGCGAACGCGCAGCTTTTTGCCTCGGGGAAGGTTCCGTCGCAGCGGGTATCCAATCAAAAACACCCGCGCGATTGGGGCTTCGCCCTGTCAGTAAGCCAACACGCGATGGGGAGCAAACCGGTGCGGCGGAATAGCAACTGGTCAGCCTGACCCCCGTGTTGGCTAGCTGATCTAAGTTTGGGGTACGGATGTGCGGATGACCAAAGCAGCCGAGATCGCCCCAGCCCAAATCGTCGCACAAGAACACGATAAAATTGGGACGCGAGTCGTCGCTAGCCATGGCAATGGAAGAATAAAAAGCCAGAGCAACGCATACGTGTAGTAATCCGCCCCAGGTGTTTCCAGACGAGAAGGTTGCGTAGTTCATGATGGAGTGCCTAATAAGTCTGATGGTCAGTCGGTGGTGCTGTTCATTTACCGATACAAAAACGGCTGAAGATGCGATCCAGAATATCATCCGTGTAGACTTCGCCAGTGACCTCGCCAACCGCATGAACCGCGACCCGCATCTCGGCGGCGACCAGTTCTTGGGCAAACCCGTTCTCCGCAATTTGAATCGCAACATCAATCGAATCAATCGCTTGATCAAGCGAAACGCGGCATCGCGAGATGGTTCCGGCGACTCCACCTGCCCCTTGATCCAACAATTGGTCAAGCTTGCCAGCAATGGTGCTGCGTAACTGCTGGATTCCCTGGCCTGTAACACTGCTGGTCGGCAGCCAGGTGTCGACGTTATAACCATCGGGCGTGTTGGCAAGGTCGCATTTGGTCCGGACGCAGATAGTGCGTTTGCGATCGGCATCGTCAACGCAGGGCGGGGGTTGCCTTCCATCCCAGCACAAAAGCCTTAACGTTGCCCGTTGATCCAAGTCTGCCGCCATCTGCTGCATCGCATGCTGCAATGGGCTGGACGCGGATTCGAAACCCGCAGTATCCGTCAGAACCACCTGCCGCTGTCCAAAGTTGGCTTTGACTTCCACCGCGTCGCGAGTGGTCCCAGGTAAATTCGCGACAATTGCGGCTTGCTGCCCAGCCAAGCAATTCAATAAACTGCTTTTTCCTGCATTGGCTGCCCCGCGCAGCACGATCAGAGGCCGTTCGGCGGAAAGTGTCCGATCAGCGACTTGACGTTTTGTCTTGCGGAGGGTCTGGGAAATTTCAGTCAGCGCCGCGGTCAATCCAGTCTGGCTGATAAATTCGATATCTTCTTCGACAAAATCCAATCCCGCTTCGAGGTGCGCTAGTAATTGCAGCAGTTGATCACGCAATTCTGCCAGCGGAATAGACAGCCCGCCCGCAAGCTGCCGCAGGGCTAACCGTAGTGATTGTTCGTTATCCGCATCGATCACCCCCAACACCGCTTCGGCTTGTGTCAAATCCAGGCGACCTGATAGGAAGGCGCGCAAGGTGAATTCGCCGGGTCGTGCCGGACGTGCCCCCGCCTGACAGACTCGTTCGGTCAACGCGTCCAGAAGCGGTGGACAGCCTGACACGTGCAGTTCTGCGGCAGGCTGGCCGGTGTAGCTGGCAGCATTAGGCCAAAGCAGCGTATCGGCTCGCAGGGTCAAGGGATTGCGGTCAGGGGCGACCGGAAGAACCACTTCGATTGGCAGTCGTATACTTCGCGCCCCAAGCGCGGGAAGCTTGTCGGCAGAAATTTTTTGGATGATCGCTATTGTCTCCGAACCACTGATCCGAACGATGCCCCGCAGGGCACCCTGAGGTGGTGAAGCAATTGCGCAAATCGTGTCGTCTGTCGTTGACAGCACCTTACTTGTTCGCTTTCTCGATCAGGTATTTGACATACTCCTCGACCGTAATTTTACCATCCTTGTCGTAGTCAGCACCGGAAGGGTCGACGAACATCTTTTTCCACTCGGACTGATCCAACACACCGTCTTTATTCGTGTCGTATCTTTTTATGGTTCGCTCCGCATAAACACGGTACTTTTCGACCTGATCCTCACTTTCGTTTGCTGCCCCGCCGGACGCCGCGGAGGAGTTGGCCGATTTAGTGGCGCGACCGCTACCGGAGCCGTAACGACTGCTGTCACCTCGCTGGCTTTCCGGAGCCGTGGCTGTATACCGCAGCGAGGATCCCCGATCGTCGCCCGAGAGTGGACCGATGCGAAATTCGTCCAGCGTAATGACGCCGTCCCGGTTATGGTCTAGCGAATAAAACTCACGGACCTTTTCTTCTGTCCACTCACTCGTCCATTCGCGCATGGCTATTTGACCATCCCCGTCCGAATCCTTCTCGCGAAAAGCGGCTGGCACCTCAGGGGCAACCAGTCCAAGATTCAGGAACGAACGAGCACCATCATACGGGTCCACCGATTCTGACGGACGCCCGCGGTCCCGGCCCCGATCGCGGGTGCGTCTGTCCTGATCGCGCGAAGGAGCTTGGTCGCTGGCGGCCGCTTCGCGACGGCGAGCCGCACGAATCGCAAGTTCCTCCAACGATAACCGGCCATCGCGATTACGATCGAAATCCATCGGGTTACCCTCCCAGCGGCTGCTGATTTCATCGGTACCGATAAATCCATCCTTGTCGCGATCGTAGCGACGCAGCAACTCCGCAGCCTGCCGTCGATCCTCGTCGGTTACTCGCACATCAAATAGGATCGCTGAGGAGCCAAAGCTGGGTAGCGGACTGACATCACGTTGTTCCCCGAAGCCCGGAACGAGAGGCTGCGGCTGAACCGCCTCTGCTGATCGCGTTCCATTTCCACCGGCGGAATCAGCACGCTGGCCACTGGAGGAGTCGCTCGACCGCCCCTCACGCATCCGCTGAAACGCATCGCGTATTTCTTGCAAAGGAATAGGACGATCTACGTTAAATTTCGGGTCTTCCCGCTGTAAGCGGGAAATAATGAATCCTGCTGGACCTTCGCGTTCATCCATGTCCAGCATCCCGTTACCGTTACGGTCTAGACGGTCTAAAAATGCGCTCGGGTCAAAACCACCCCCCCCAGGAGTACCTCCGGATCCACCCCGTCCACTCCAACCGCCTCGGTCACTGCTTCCGCGATCACCCCAGCCACCTCGGGTTTCGCCACGATCACTCCGGGATTCGCTTCCACGATCGCCCCTGCTGCGAAAATCTTGCCCCGCCAGCATGGCACTCCAGCCAACCGACACCACAACCATGCCAATCCGACAAATGTACGCCGTTTTCATTCGCGCTGATCCACGAGGGTGAGAAACAGTCACCTAAGCAACCCAAAACCATTTAACCAAATTAGCCGCGAGCCACTGCCGACGACCGGCCGAAGGCAACGCGAGGCAGGAAAGGACCGACCCCTGTCTCAACAGGTGGCACTTAAATTCTAACCCGGACAGCGAGGAATAGTACCGCCAACATTCAATCGGTCAGTTCAAGTAAAAAATGGTTTTCGCCTGAGGAAGCTACGGTAACGGTTAGGGGAGTCGACGAAATCATCCCATATTTTTCCGGAATTTTTGACTTCGTTTCGATCAATCCTTCAGGGTGCTGGTCGCTGGGTTCCAACTTCCTTACCTCCTCCACCGCGACGACCGCTACCTTTACCGAGTCCCCCGCCACGGCCCCAGATTTACCGTTGGTTGACAGAGAAAATTCTCCCTCCGCATTGGTCATGCCGAACGCGGACGGGCCCGACTGGGGATAGAAGGTAACGTGAGCGTCTGCAACAGGGTTTCCGCGGTAAGTTACTTTTCCAGTCCCAGGGACCAAGGGAAACGAATCACCGCCACAACCGAGCGCACAAGCAAACGAAATAGCCAATAAATGCACGAAATAGAAGCAGGCAAAATTAGCTCGCATCATTTTCCAGTTATTCCTAGTGGTTCTTAAAAAGAGGGACACGACGGCGAGTCAACATTGCTGGGAGCGTGGTGCTTCGTTGGCAAAGTCCACTTTCGTGGACTTTGTTGACTCAATGGACTGCGGGAAACAAATGGACGAGTGTTAGAACTCACCCATCGGCGCTTCACGTCGACTGCCCAATGCTTGAAAGACCGTTGCGTGTTCTATTGTTTCGCCCACAAACCGCACCGATCCGTCAACCAAGGCGAAATGGGCACCACCGGGATGTTTTGACCGAAAGCCATAAGTGAAATTCCAGTTGTTTGGCACCGCACATGCTTCCGGATGCCGCCGTTGATGCGGCTTCGCGAAGTCGCAGGTATCCCAAGTGTTCAGAGGAGCAACGGTGCTGCCGAATGCGCTGCTGGAATTGGGGTGCCACCACGAGGTTCGTTGCCCCACCTCCGTACAGCCACCAACCTGTTCGCCCGCAAGAAAAGTGTTTGAAGTACCTCCCTTCACGTCGGCGATACGAATATCTGCGCCGTAATAGCTTACGATTCCGGAAATCTGCCGAGAATTCGTTGTATTCCCCCATGTTGCATTGCCTGCTCCCAGCGGTTCCATGAAAACATTGAATGGACTACCACACGATCCATTCGACCTCTGCGAACCGGCTGACATGCTGTAGTTCCCCTTGGCCCAACGATCATCGCCAGCAAATGGACTGAAGGGCGGGTGGTCGTCACTGGGGCAGATCATCGCTGCAACCTGTTTGTGGCGAACGCGATCTCCATCGGGAAGCAATTCATTGGGTACATGACGTGCAGGTCCCGTTAAGTTCACCTGATCGTACAATGGCTGCTGCTCGATAAACGGAAGAATCCTGACCCAAGCGCTAATTCGGTACCCGTCGTTGTTGGGATGGACTCCCGTTCCAGGGCCACCAGGAGGAAATTGCCTGTGGATATCGTGATAGTTATGCACTGCAAGAGCAAGTTGTTTCAGGTTATTGGAACACTGCATCCGTCTGGCAGCCTCCCGCGCGGCTTGGACTGCTGGCAGAAGCAATCCCACTAACACGCCGATAATGGCAATCACGACCAGTAGTTCTACTAATGTAAAAGCGCGACGATGTGCAGTTTTGACACACTTCAAACGTCGCGTAGCTGCCGAATCGAGCACTAACATACGTAACCCCTCTTTTCTTCTAAAAAACGAAATCTGAGACGAAGACGTCAGGCATTCCAGCCTGGACTACGCCGCACATCGTAGAACACCAATGTGAAGAGGAAGCTAAGGTAGTGTTAACGTTCGGTTAAAAAAACATTAAGAACTATTGGCCAACATGAATGCGTTTGAATGACTCCGAATTGCTGATTGATTTGGCAAGAGCTCAGTTCAACTTTCGCAGTTTTTTACGCTCGGTGACATTAGGATCTGCGGAGGTTTGATTCTTCTCTGAGCCTTGGGGAGCGGACCAGCGGCTGAGGAAATTATTCCGTGTCGTTCCCGGTACGTTAGCTTCGAAGCCGCCGCAGGTTATAGCCATTGGGGGTAAACCTGGACTGACGAAAATTTGGGGTTGTGGCGATTTCCGTTTGCGCAACTTTGATTCCTTCGATGTTCGAGACGTTTATTCATCTCCCACGATGACCATCCCTCCGGGCCTGGCGATTCGTTTGTTGAAGCGTGATCGCGAGATTCGTTCCACGGGCTTGCGCCCGTGGCTACAACATTTCGTCCCTTCGGGACTCCCGGTCCGTCCGACGAACGGCACAAAAACAGTCTCATGTTTTCCCGTGTCAACCCCAAAGTTTGACAGGCAAGGGTAAACCTGTGGCCACTTACTTCGAGCCGATGGCGATAGTCAGCCACGGACACCCCACGGCCCCTCAGAGCGCAACAAGGCCCGAATCTAATCGCTATACGGCTCACAGATAGATTGAATACGGCAAAAACCGCGAAAGTCGAATTTAGCGACGCAAAAACAATAACGGTCAGTCTCGCCAGTCTCTCTCGGCCCCCGCGCATCAGGAATCGCGGGGGGAGATTTGGCGGAGCGAGTAACTGCATCGGTCAGTTATTGCCCCCGCGTCGTTAATGAGGCGTCGTTCAGGTGTATTGGTTCAGCGGAAATTGGACTTTACCGAGGTTCGCGTTATTCAACGGTGAGTCAAATTCGGACACCGTGTCTGGGTGAGCAACGATTCAAGGAACATTTGCGTTCTGGAGGCCCTG
>SLFV01000276.1 GCA_007124075.1 Roseimaritima sp. | reverse complement strand
GGCTGACCGGGGTCACCGCCATTTTGATCACCGGTTCGGGGACGAACATCGATTCCAGCGTGCAAAGATCACGTTCGGCAGCGTAGGTATCACCCGAAGCGCAATCAATGCCCATGACCGCGATGATGTCCCCTGCCGTGGCGCTGTCGATCTCCTCACGTTTATCGGAGTGCATCCTGACGATGCGGCTGAAGCGTTCCTTCCTACCGGTTCGTTGGTTAACGTAGGTGCCACCCTTTTCGATGCGTCCTTGATAGACCCGCATGAAGGTCAATTGGCCAAAAGGATCTTCGACGATCTTGAACGCCATGCCCACGAATGGTTTTTCCGCGTCAGGACTCAGCTCAATCCGCTTGGCTTCGTCCTTCGGGTCGCGCCCGCGAATTTCGCGATCCAGGGGACTGGGCAAATACTTAGTCACCGCATCGAGCAGCGGTTGGACCCCTTTGTCCTTGAAGGCCGAGCCAAGATAGACGGGGGTCGCGCCTCCCAGGACCGCGTCACGCGTCACTTTCTCGATCAGTTCATCAGGAACCTCCTCCTCGCTCAGCAACAATTCCATCATTTCGTCGCTGTACATGGCCAGTGCTTCGAGCATGTTGGCCCGCGCGGCTTGGGCTTCGTCCAGCAGGTCAGCGGGGATCTCCTGCTGAGCGACTTTTTCACCTCGAGAGCCCTCGAAGTAAAGCGCCTTCATCGTCCGCAGGTCGATCACACCGCGAAAGTTCTCCTCCGCACCGATGGGGAGTTGCATCAAGAATGCCTCGGCCCCTAATTTCTCACGCAACTGCTGAACCACGCGTTGCGGGTTGGCACCGGTACGGTCCATTTTATTGATGAACGCCAAGCGAGGAATCTGGTAGCGCTTCATCTGCCGGTCAACCGTAATCGACTGACTTTGCACCCCGCCCACCGAACACAGCACCAAGACGGCACCATCGAGAACGCGCAGCGAGCGTTCCACTTCGACGGTAAAATCAACGTGGCCTGGGGTATCGATCAAATTAATCGGGTAATCATTCCATTGCACACTGGTTGCCGCACTGGTGATCGTGATCCCACGCTCTTTCTCCAGTTCCATGTGGTCCATGGTGGCACCGTCACCTGCCCCACGGACCTCCTCGATTTTGTGAATTCGTCCTGTGTAGAACAGAATCCGTTCGGACAAAGTCGTCTTGCCCGAATCAATGTGGGCACTGATGCCAATGTTGCGCAATTTCTCCAAGTTCATCATTTACACCTGAGCAGCATACGACCGACCAACCCGCGCCCGACATTGGACGCTAGTTTGTTCGCCGGTTAAAAAATATTGTCGTTACAGCCCCTGCTTGGGAAAGCTCAAGGGAGGGTTAGCAATCGCTGAAAAGGCCAAAGTGTAGCCGGAAAATATGCGAGCGTATAGGCCAACCGCAAGCGTCTAGGCGTGGTCCCTCTGCGGGCCAGAGCTAGCGAACCGCGTCGGCAATCCGCAGGGTTTCTTCCACCAGTTGATCAATGCGGACCAAGACAGTGGGGTCAATGGCGTCCTGATCCGAAAACGCTTCTCCCGTGGTGTAGACAAATCGCGGGATCACCAGGCAGCGAAAATCCAACATCAGGCTGTTGGCCAGCCCCATCGCGGACATGTAGCTGCCCTGGCCCCCAGCGGCCAGCATCATGCCAACGACCTTCCCCGTCCAAGCGCGTCCGGTCAGTTCCACCAAATTCTTTGCCGCAGCGTTGACATCATAGTTGTACACAGGCGACGCGAGAAAGACCGCGCTGGCTTCAGTGACCCACTGGGTTGCTTGCGCCGCGGCCGGTTCGCCGTAGGCGCTGGCACCATCACACAACGGCAGGCAATGGCTGTGCAGGTCCAAAAACTTCAGTACTCGACCCATCTTTTCGATCCGTTCGCAGGCGGCTTGCGCCAGCAAGCGACTGCGACTACGTGGATTCAAGCTGGAACTGACAACAAGGATCATTGGCAACTTTCTGCGGTGCAAAGGAATCTATCGATCGCGAATCTTCGATACGGCTTACTTAGCAACGTCCCGACCCCGGCCAGTTTTGCCGATGACCAATCAAGTTGCCTAGGGTAGCTGACCGCCCAAGCATGCCGCTGGTCCGCCGAACCAGCAAGCGAGCTTAACCGCTGTCGCCACACCTCTTGCCCCGCGGGTGTGGCGGCACTGTCATCCCAGATCACATGCGTTGCCCCACGCGTTCCCAGCGTTTGCTGGGGCGTAGACCAAGAAACAGCGCGAGAAAAATCTGCGACCGCATCGATCAATGGCTGGGCATGTTGGTAACCGGCTGCAATCACCAGCGTCAACAACGCGGGCACGGGGTTCGCACGCGGCACACCAACCCATTGCGGCAGCCACTGGCTCCAGCTATGCCACGCACACCGCTGCCAGTCCTGGAATTGCTGGCCCGTTCGCCCTTCGCCCTCGGCATTGCTGCCAGCGACCAACACAAACCTCGCCGTGGGGTATAGGCTACGAAGCTTGCCCAGGAGATTACTCGCAATGAAGCTTCGGTCCGTCCGAGCCCAGAAGACGATGCCAACCACCATGGCGGGCCGCTTGACCGCCTCGTCGATAGTGGCACGAATCGCCAACTGACCGGCATGTTGGCAGCAATACTGGAACGCTTCGGCAAATTCAGGGTGCAACGTCTGGCCGATCCAAACAACGGTTTGCCGCTCACTCATGCGGTTTCCTCGATCACTGCTTCGGCCGCAGCGATACATTGCAAAGCCTCGGCCGCATCCCCCGCTTGGCGCAATTCCGCTAGCATGTCGGTGCCTGATAACATCCGGCTTAGACGGGCCAGAATCTTCAAATGCGAACGGTCGTCATAACTACACAGCAAGAAGAAAACGTCGGTCAAGTGTCCCTGATCCGAAAACGGAATCGGCGCGCTGCAAATGCCGACTGCGATCAGCGAATCTGCCAAAATCGAAGTTTGTGGACGACGCGGGTGCAGTAATGCGACTCCGTTGTCTAACGCCGTGGGATGCAGTTCTTCACGTTGCTTGACCGCTTCGGCCATCGCATTGGCGTCCCACAGCAGGCCGGTCTGGGCCGCCAAAGTACACATGTCTCGAATCACCGATCCACGTGTGCGACTGGCAAGCGGTACCGCGATCGCTTGGGAGTCGCAGAGATCGGAAATCCTCGCAATCGGCTCCTGAGCCGTTTTGCCGCGATCCAGCAATTGCTCGACGCGTTGCAGTTGCTCGGAATCGCTGTCGCCGATCTTCTCCTCCAAAAAATGATGCACCTCTGCGGCGGAAAAACGCCATTGCCCTTGGACACGTCGCCCCGGAATTCGACCCTTTTCCGCCATCTTGATCACTTGACCGGGTGTCACATGCAGGAGCGTCGCTAGTTGTCCGGCATCATAATCTTGCACAAATTACCCTTCGTGTTGTTTGTTCGTGTTGTTTGTTCGTGTTGTTTGGCTGTCTGCTGACAAAAAAGGAACTACCCTTCTCCGCATTCTCGATTTTCCAATGTTTTAGCGAGGCCTTCCAAAGGGTCAGCCCCTTTTTTCAGCCATGAGGCGACAATCTGACTTTTTCAGTCTTGACCAGATACGGCTCAACGCCACAATACCTGGTGTCAACACAGCATGGCCGCTGGATGTTTCAAATGGCGAGTGTTTTGGATGAACGCTCGTGTGTCAACATCATAGCAACAGTGGCATGTTCCATCGATTCATTGGCAGGGAGGCCAACCATGATCCGACGCGATTCTTGCGATTCCGCCATCGTTCAACCTGCGGCACTGCTACCCTGGGGGCGGTGGATGGGAGACTCAAAGCCATCCATCGGAGGGGTTGCTTTCTCCGCCGAAACCTGCCAGCCTGGCGACATGGTGGTCATCGATTGCGTGCACCCTGACCCGGAGCGGGCGATTGCCGATGCTTTGGCCGGGGGAGCCAGTTGCCTGTTATGCGAGCAACTTTTGCCCTGCCCGTTGCCGCAATGCATTGTCCCATGTGCCACCTCGGCCGCCGCGGTTTTGCAGCACGCCCTGGCAGAATGTCCAGGCGAAGCGGTGTTTACGATCGGTGTTGTAGGTCCAGCGGGGAAAACTTCCACCAGCCTGCTGATCGCTGCAGCGCTGCGCGCTGGTGGCTACCGGACGGCATACCATACGGATTTGGGGACCGGCGACGGGATCGTCCAGGAGACCCCAAGAGCGCGTCCCCAGCGTGCCGAAGATTACATTGATTGGCTGGCCTCGGCGCGAGATTGTGGCTGTTCGATCGCGGTTCTAGAAATCGATACGACAACGCTTGCCAGTCACTGCTTGGTGCCGATTCAACTGGACATGCTGGTCGTCACCGGCGATCCAGGGCGAATCGGTGAATTTGGGCCACAGGTTTTGGAACAGGCACTGGATTCACTCCGACCCAGCGGACTGGCGGTTGTATCGGCAGATAGTACCCAAACGGTACGCCGACTGAAGGACGCCGATGTTCGCCATGTGACCTACGGACTGCGAAAGACGGCCGATGTTTCGGCGAAAATTTTCGACCAGGTTCGCGGGCAAACAACCGTCATGGTGACGGCGGGTGATACGACTGCGGTGATGGAAACCAGCCTGACCGGCAGCGGCATGACTTCCAACCAACTGGCCGCAATCACCGTTGCGGTGATGACTGAACAACCGCTGGTCAATGCAATCGCGGCGGTTAGCAAAATTCGACAAATCCCGGGTCGCTTGGATCGGATTGCGGGTTACGATCGACCAACTGTCGTCTTGGACGACGCCGACAATGCCGAACGCCTAGGTGACGTGCTGCGCGGTTTGCGGCGCGAACGCCAAGGCGGGAAATTATGGTGCGTCCTAGCCGCTGCGCAGTGCAATTGCGATGATGACCGTGCCCGGCTGGGGCAAACGACCGAGCGTTACGCCGATCACGTAATCTATACCTCGGGTACGGCGGGGAAAAAGCGATTCTTGCAGGCTGCTCATGCAATGCTGGACGGTGTCGCGGAGCCAGGCAAACCGCGACTGGTAGCCGATCGCCAGCGGGCCATCGCTTGGGCTATCCAGCACGCCGCTGCCAACGATATCATTCTGATCGCGGGAGGCTATCCTGACCAAAGCCCGCAGCAGCATCGGTGCGCGATCGAGGCCGATCGTGGCGCGGTCCAGGAAGCCCTGGCGCCCGGAGAGGATTTGCCGCAGGATATGATCCTGAAATTTCCTGCGGTGGCTGGGCTATGATCCGGTACTGATGCGTCGGCGTGACAAAAATATCTTTTGCATGGGGTTAGATAGCGAGGACGGTTTACTTTGGCCGCGTACACGATTGCCACCACGCTGCCAGCCGGATACCATCCGAGAGGTAACTAGCGCACATTCAGCCGATGTTTCACACGGAAATTCCGGCATGACGATGAACTTCCCTTTTCCGACGGAGGCAGGTGAGATGGTGACTGCTGCAAAGATGCATCGCAACTTAAGTTCAAGAGCCCTCGGTTGGACAAGTCTGATGGTCTTGTGGTCTTTTCCGTACCTAGTTGGCTGCACACCGCCTGCAAGCGGCGTCGCGGAAGACCCTTCCTCGGGGTCGCCGATGGCCGCTCAGCAAGCCGATGTGGGAGTCGCCAAGCAAGGTCAGAAATTGATGGGGCACAGCGATGCGCAAAAGATGATCACCGGCCCCGCCTCGCAACTACTTCAAGTCCGACAAGCCGCCATCTTTAATATTCAGATCCCACAAGCCCTGCAATTGTACCAAGCCCAACATGGCCGCAGTCCCAGCAACCACGACGAATTCGTCAAGCAGATCCTCGAGCCCAACCGGCTGAGTCTGCCTGAACTACCCGACGGGATGGTTTATCAATTTAACCCCGAGCAGCAAGAACTCTGGGTCTATCCCGCCGATCAAGTGCCGTCTCAGCCCTAAAGCTACTTTGGTTTTGGAACTACACTTCAGGCTTTCGACTTCAAAATGAAGAAGACGTCGCCGGGATCAGAGACGCGGGATTCGGGGCTGGGCGCCCAACGCGTTAGTGTCCAACGCTGTCCTGTTCATCCAGGTTTCAGGAGCAGAAGATAATACTCCCCTGCCCGCTCGCCTGGCAGGAAGCCGAGGTTGGCAAGCTAGATTTGCCGCACCCCTAAAGCAAATCGAGCAGATGCCGGTGGGCGCGGCCAATTTCCGTAGTCACTTCGGCGGTTGTGTCCATGATCGGAACCCCGCGCGGCGTCGGGTGCATCATGACCTCTACCCATCCAGAAAACTGGATTTCGCGCAACGCTCGCATCATCGGCCCGAAATCCAGTGGCCCCCGACCGGGCATTTGTAGTAATTCTTGCTCCCGCGGCATCGGTTGCATGAATCCGTTGCCAAATTGCCAAGCATAAAACATAGCAAGCCGCGGCCCGAATTCACGAATCAGCTTGGCTAACCATTCCGAATCCTGGGGCAAATGTGCCGGTGCCAGGGCAACCGTCAACGCTGGGGATTGCTCCCATTCCAGCAACCACCGCAACGCATCGGCGGAATCAATCACGTTGTTTCGGTGATTCTCGATGGCGATCTGCACTCCCAGTTCCTCGGCCACGCGAAGATGGGGCTGCATTTGCCGCAGGAACGCCTTAATCGCCCGTTTTTGTTCGTCGCCCTCCACGTTCTTCGGGCCTGCCCCACCAGTCACGATCAGCTTGCAGTTCAGACGGCTAGCCAGTCGCATTTCATCCTGCAAACCGAATGGACCCAGCCGATATTGGGTGATGCAGCCCAGGGTTATGTGATGCTGGGCCAGCAGTTGCATGAAAGCCTCTTCCCCCATCTCATCCAATTGCTCGCGTTGATCCCCATGGACTTTAGGCCACAGATCAATTGCGGCAGCTCCCGTCTTTGGCACCGCTGCCACGATCGGCGGCAGTTTCTCGTACCCATACATGCACGATGCCACCACAAATCGTGGACGATAGGGGCTGGATGCCTGCAGCGATTGAGCGTTGCCAACCCCCGTGGCAATAGCGCCAGCGGCACAACTGGCCTGGCGAATGAATTGTCGGCGTTGCATCAGTAACCAGCCCTTGGCGAGCAAAAAAAAACCAATGTGCCACAACAGGCACATCGGCTCTAGATTAAACCATCGGCGGAAGAAAGGTTGTAGATTACCAGGCAAAGTGAGCGAAAGCTTTATTCGCATCGGCCATCCGGTGCGTATTCTCTCGCTTGGTGTACGCGACCCCTTCCTTCTTGTATGCGGAAATCAGTTCATCGGCCAACTTCAAATGGGTCGGACGCCCCTTTTTGTCACGAATCGCAGCCAAAATCCAGCGAATCGCTAAACTCTGCTGCCGGTTGCGATTCACTTGCATCGGAACCTGATAGCTTGCACCCCCCACACGCTTACTGCGGACCTCGACGTACGGCTTGACATTCTCGACCGCCTCCTCAAACAACTCGATCGGATTTGCATCAGGCATCCGGCGGCCAATTTCCTCCAAAGCGTCGTAGAAAACCGATTGAGCGACCGTCTTTTTGCCATCAAGCATCAAGCAGTTGATAAACTTGCCGGCCAACGGAGATTTGTGCCTTGGATCTGGTTTGAAGTGCGAACGACTGGCGGTGATGCGTCCCATGGCGTATCTCGAAAAACTTTATTCTAGGTGCTTGAGGATGGTTCGTTATTTGGAAATGACTGCTGACGACGCGGTCAGCGGCGGTTAATGTAAAGGAGTGGTAGCTTTCAAAAGAAAACAGGGATCAACCGTCCACCGGTAGCGGAGGGCTTCGCGGTGGGGCAGGTATACCTGCCTAGCTCTTCTTCGCGCCATAGCGACTGCGAGCTTGCTTTCGTTTGTCGACACCCAGTGTATCACGCGAACCGCGGACGACCTGGTAGCGGACCCCCGGCAAATCGCGAACGCGACCACCACGGACTAACACGATCGAGTGTTCCTGCAGATTGTGCCCTTCACCGGGGATGTAAACCGTCACCTCCTTGCCGTTACTCAAGCGGACGCGAGTGATTTTCCGCAACGCGGAATTCGGCTTCTTGGGAGTCATCGTCCGCACTTGCAAGCAGACCCCCTGCTTCTGTGGACATTTCTCCAACACGGGCGATTTACTGAATTTCCGCTTCTTCTTGCGAGATTTGCGGACCAATTGATTCACTGTGGGCATCGCGGCACTTCAAAAAACGAACAGCTTTTTTCGGATAATCTTCAATGGAACTGGGGATTT